>JBIPMU010000040.1:0-7925 GCA_044377205.1 Chitinophagales bacterium
TTTTTGAACAAAGCCAATCCCGACTCTATCATGTCGATATTAAGATTGGTTACCGGTCTAAATCGTGCACGAAGAATCGCCAAATTCTTTTTATAAAGAAGATCTTTTGGTTGAGTAACAGAGCCATCTGGAAGGAAGCAAGCTACTTTGCTGTACCCTTTCGTAACTAATATTAAACTCAAAAGCCTATTATCCACTTCCTTGAAAGCTTCGCCTTTCATGCTAAGCATATCTATTTCTATACTATTGAATGGAATATTATCCATCAAACTATCCAAAAAATCATTAGGTGAGTCTGTGAAAAAATCACAGGCATACAATAGATTTACACCTAATATTCCTAGGATTTTTTGCTGAAGACTGCTATCGCTATCGAGCAATTTTACGTGAAGTATTACCTCGTTGGCAGAAGAATTAGGACGGGTTTGAAATTTTACCCCCATCCATCCGTGAGGCTCATTTGTTTTGCTAAAGTTCAATGTAGTAACTGTATTGGCAAATGCAAAGAAGCGTTTACCTTCATATTTTTCACCTTTCAATCGTTCAAGCAACAACTCATATTCATGATCAAGCATTTTGTGAAGTCTAGATACTGAAACATAACGTCCATTCGCTTCTTCCCCATAAATAGCATTACTAAAAATCATATCGTAGGCACTCATCGTTTTAGCTATAGTCCCTGAAGCACCGCCTGCCTTGAAGAAATTTCGAGCTACTTCCTGTCCAGCTCCAATTTCGGCAAATGTGCCATAAAAATATTGATCTAAATTTATTTTTAAGGCTTTTAAATCGGTACTAATTTTCTCTCTCATGATGACTAAAGATTTTACTTTTTTCTATACTCTATAACTTCAGATTGGTCTTCACATTCCATTAGTAAGTCTAAGATATTTGCTCCCATGATAGGATGATATAATTCTGGAGCTATCTCAGATAATGGAATTAGGGTAAATTTGCGCTCATGTATAAATGGATGTGGAATGGTCAAATCAACTTCGCTTATCATTTCTTCACCATAGAATAATATATCAATATCTATTTCACGAGGCCCCCATTTGTATGTTTCTTCTCTATCCAATAATTTTTCAATTTCTTGAATTTTTTCTAATATTTTCTTTGGCTTCAATTTCGTTTCTATCTCTACAGCAATATTTAAAAAGTCTTCTTGTTCTTTTTCTCCCCATGGTTCTGTTTGATATGTTTTGGATTTTTTAATAATTTTTCCAATTTTGGTATCAATTTCAGTTAATGCTTTGCTGAGAAAAGCTTCTCGGTTTCCCATATTACTCCCCAGCAAAAGATATGTTTTTATCATTTTTTTATAGATTATTCTGCAAATTTGATGATTTTTTTTGAAATAAGGTTATATTTGTTTTGTCACCCAATATATCGCTTTGGTATCTTAAAAATAAATACGATAGTATTATAAATGTATTCTCTAAAATTAATTTTGCATCTAACTATTCAATATTATTCTAAATCATTTATATTTGCATAAATTCAAAACAATCATGAGACAATTTATAAAACAACTTTTTGCCGTTCTGATTGGCAATGCTATATTTTTTGGACTATTTTTTCTAATTTTTATATTAGGGCTTGTAGGTTTGGCGATGAAACAAGATAAGGACTCAAATATTATTGTAGATAATTCTATTTTGAAAATAAACCTACCCATGGAAGTAGCAGAACTTCCCTCAAGTGATAATAATCCTTTTCTTTCAGATGAAGATATAAAAATAGGATTACATCAAATAACAGAATCTATAGCCTCTGCAGCAGAAGATTCAAAAATCAAGGGATTGATTGTAGAGCTAAATGTAATGGAAAATTTATCTTATCAGCAAATGGATTTGATTCGAAATGCTATTTTAGCATTTAAAAAATCAAATAAACCAACATTTGCATACGGAGAGCTTAGTTCCCAAAAAATGTACTACTTGGCATCTGCATGTGACAATATATATCTAAATCCTCATGGAGGCATGGATATGAGAGGATTTGGGGCACAACTCACTTTCTTTAAAAATACAATTGATAGACTAGAAATTGAACCACAAATTTTTTATGCGGGTAAATTCAAAAGCGCCACAGAGCCCTATCGTTTTACCAAAATGACCGAAGAGAACAAAGAGCAAGTAAAAGTATTTATGGCTGATTTCAAAAAAAATGTATTGGAAGATATCGCCAAAAGTAGAAAAATAGATGTGGATTCATTGGATCAAAAAATCAATCAAATGGAACTCATGAGACCAGAAGATGCGCTTAAAAATAAATTGATAGATGGTGTTTATTATGTGGACGAAGTAGAACGATTAATTATTAAAAAATGTAATTTACCCAAAAATAAAAAGATAAACATCGCCTTGATTTCGGACTATGCTCAAAGTGAGATGGAATATAAAGAAGAGGCGGATGTAGCAGTATATATTGCAGAAGGTGATATTATTGATGGAAAAGGTAGTGAAGGAAGTATTGGCTCTAAAACAATGATTCGTGATATTAGAAAAATCAAAGAAAACGATGATATAAAAGCCGTAGTTTTGCGTATCAATTCTCCTGGAGGAAGTGCGCTGGCTTCTGCCGTAATTTTGAGAGAAATAGAACAGCTAAAATTAAAAAAACCTGTAGTTGTGTCCATGGGCAATGTAGCTGCATCGGGAGGGTACTACATCGCTTCTTGTGGATCAAAAATTTATGCGGAGCGCAATACCATTACGGGCTCAATAGGTGTATTTAGTATTATCCCCAATGTAAAAAAATTCATGGAGAATAAACTAGGGTTAACTTATGACGAAGTGGAGCTTAATGAACACGCAGTCATGTCCATAAATAAACCTTTAGAAAGTAATGAGGCGGCTAAAATTCAGATAGAAACAGAAAGAGTATATAATACTTTTAAATCCGTAGTAGCCAAAAGTAGAAAAATAAATATGGACTCGGTAGAGAGTATTGCGCAAGGTAGAGTATGGAGTGGGATTAAAGCAAAAGAAGTAGGATTGATAGATGAAATAGGCACAATGGAAGATGCCATCTTAGAGGCGTCAAAACTAGCTAAATGCAAGCCAGAATATGCGATAGTGAATAGACAGCCCGATTTTTTTGAGACGTTGAAAAATAAATATAATTTTGGAGTACAAATGGACTTGTTTTTGGAGAAATGGATTAAAAATAAATTAGGAGAAAATTATAAAATATTTAAATCCATAGAAAAAGCAAAGCAATCTTCAGGTATTCAGGCAAAAATGCCTTTTGAATTAGATATAAAATAAGACAATTCTTGGAAAAAGCCGCCATAAAAATTGAAAAAATAGCTATTGAAAAACTACCTTTTTTTAATAGATTATTAAAAGATTATTTTTTTGAAAACAATAAATTAAAAGATTTATTTAAGTCTCCTCCTACTATTGAAGGTATTATGAGTGCTAGTGTATCAAAGCAAGCCCAATTTAATAACAGGAAACTTTTAGCATCCATTATTGATGAAAACTATAAAAATTTTCAGATTTCTGAAAAGGTTCAATCTAATATTGTAAATTTAAAACAAAATGCTTTAGCTATTGTAACGGCTCATCAACCCAATTTGTTTTTAGGCCCCTTTTATATTTTTTCAAAAGCGGCTTCTATTATTACCACTGCAAATAAACTTAATGCTATTCAAAAAAAGTTTACGTATGTTCCTATTTTTGTTATTGGAGCGGAGGATCACGATAAAGAAGAATTGCTTCATACCTATTTATATAATCAAAAATATGAATGGAAAACAGATCAAAAAGGATCCGTTGGAAAAATGATAGTGGATGATTCTTTAATAGAGTTGATGCATACATTTATTGAAAAATTTGGAGAAAGTAAGGAAGCCCAATATTTAAAAAGGGTATATATAGATGCATATAAAAAAGGACATACATTGGCGCAAGCAACCCAATTAATTTTAAATAGCTTGTTTGGAGAAGAAGGATTAATAGTATTGGATATAGCAACGGATGCTGTAAAAGAAGAAATGTCTTCTTGTTTTCAAAAAGAATTACAAGAAAAATGGGTGTATAGTACAACTGCGGATGCCATTTCCTTTTTAAATGAAAATTATAAAGTACAAGCGCCACCAAGAGAGATCAATTTATTTGAATATAGGGAAGGAGAACGAATTCGTATTGATTCTGTTACGGATAAATCAATGAATTTGTGGAAAGAAAATCCAGCTCTTTTAAGTCCCAATGTTATGTTACGCCCTTTGATGCAGCAAACAGTATTGCCTTCGGTAGCTGTAATTGGCGGTGGAGCAGAAGTTGCGTATTGGCTTCAACAGAAATCCATCTTTGATGATGCGGGTATTGATTTTCCAGTGGTTTTGATGCGAGATATCTTTTCTGTTATTGATCTTAAATCATATGAAAAGTGGATGGAATATGGATTTGACTTACTAGATTTCTTTGAAGAGAAAGAATCATTATTTAAAAAATTTGCACTCAAAGAATTTAAATTTGCACAAGAAATAGAACATGCACTTAGTAAAGGAGAGGCTATTTTTAATATATTAAAAGCAGAAATAGAAAAAGTAGACAAAACCTTAATTCCAACTGTAGACGGAGAAAAAAACCAATTTATAAAATCAATAAAGCATATTCATCAAAAAGCATTAACTGCTGAAAAAAGAAAAAACGAACAAGATTTACAATCTATAGTAAAAATAAAACATAAAGTTTTTGAAAACAACTATTTGATAGAAAGAAAAGAAAATTTTAGCGCTTATTTTTTAAAGAAAAATTTTGATTTAACGCAGTCTATTCTTAACTCTAGTGATATTTTTGATGGTAATTTTAAATTGGTAATATCCCTTTAATTCCTAATAATTTTTTTTTGAACAGAAGGCATAAAAATTGATTTATAACTTAATAAGTTATAGAAACTGATAAAATTTCTATTGTCATGATAGATAAATAAATACGTTTTTCAATAAAAGTAAGAATGTATAATTTTGATTTGTTAATGTTTTTAGTTTAAGAAGGGGTTTCATTTATTTGATCCCTTTTTTTTATATTTGATTCTTGAGAATTTAGTATTTTTGAAAAAACTTTTCTATGACTCCCGAAAAACATCTTGAGCTTATTTTAGAATATAAAAATAGTTTTACCGAAGAAGTAAATAACTATATAAATCATCATTTTTCAGACACTTTTGTCCTAATAGCTCAAATCGCTATTAAATCAATAATTGTAGTTCTTTTTTTCGTGCTACTCGATTTTTTGTTTAGTAGATTATTGAATCCTTTTTTAAAAAAAACCATAAAAGATAGTGAACAGCCCATGCTCCCTATTTTAGTAAAAAGAAAAATTTTTAGAAGTCTTTTTCGGCTAATACCAGCATTCCTTGCATTTATGCTTATCCCTTATGTTTTTTATCATCATCCAAAGAGCTTTGAAGTTACAAATAAAATATTTTCAGTTTTTTTATTGGCAATTATGATGCAACTAGGGCATCGACTCTTGAATGTAGTTGAGGATTTATCTACCGATGAAAATAATTATAGAAGTATTGCTGTCAATTCCTTCGGGCAATTGATTCGAATTGTTGGCTTTGTCATAGTAATTTTTGTAATCATCTCCATCGTATTTAATGTAAGTGCTTCTCAAATTTTTACGGTAATTGGAGCCATTACGGCTATCTTTCTATTAGTTTTTAGAGATCCTATACTTGGCTTTGTAGCGGGTATTCATGCCGCGTCTTCTCGGATGGTTAAAAAAGGAGATTGGGTTTATTTTCCCAAATACAATCTAGAAGGTTATGTGAAGGAAATCAACTTAATTTCCATAAAAATTGAAAGCTTTGATAAGACTTTTTCTACTATTCCTACCTATGATATTATTTCTTCTGAACTCAAGAATAATGAGCCTATTCATAAGAACAATCGTAGGATGATAAAACGATCTATTTTCTTGAATATCAATAGTTTTAAATTTTTAAGCAATGAAGATCTCGAAAAATTTGAAGAAAATATTTTGATAGGAAATTATATCAAAAAGAAGCAAAATGAATATTCTCAAATGAATTTGAACCAGCCTACTACCCCTCAGTTGGTCCAAAAACAATTGACAAATGTAGGGCTATTTAGAGTCTATGTTTATCAGTATTTATTGATTCATAATCATATTGTCAAAGATGATATTTTGCTCGTAAGACAGCGTGAGATAAGTCCGCAAGGACTGCCTTTGGAGATATTTTGTTTTACCAATACCTCGGAATGGGAAGCTTATGAAAAAATTCAATCGGACATTTTTGATTTTATACTCACTAGCGCAAAGGAGTTTGGATTAGAAGTAGTGCAAACAGGCCTAAAATAGAACTTTTTGCTTCAAAACAATGTTGATACCAAAAAAATACTAATGGAAAATCAAGTAGAAAAAAAGGCAATTATTCAATTGGACTTGGAAGCGTTTTATCCTACTTCCAATGAATTGGCACGAATAGACATCAAAGATTTTTTGCTTCAAGAATGGCTTTTGAAAGAAGCTACTTTTAGAGTAGCCCTCGAAAATAAAGATTGGGAAGATTTTAGAAATAAATATACACTTCTTTATTGCTCCAATGATGCTATTATTCCACAGTGGGCTTATATGCTTATAGCTTTTTATCTTCAACGAGTAAATTCAAAAGTTTTTCTCAATGTAAATCTTTTTGAAGAAGAAGTAATGATTGCCAAGATTCAAATAATGGATTTGCTAGATTATGAAAATAAGAGAATCTTAATTAAGGGATGTAGCAAAAAAAATATTTCGCCCTATCCTTATAGTTTTATTACCCAGCGATTAACTCCAGTAGCTAAATCCGTAGCGTTTGGAGAAAGTTGTAGTAGTGTGCCTTTGTTTAAAAATTTATAATTAGCTGGATAGCAAAATATTATTTACTTTTATTTTCTATTAAAAAAATCTATTGTAGGGTCATAGATATAGTTTTTGCCTTTGTGCCAAACTGTTTTAGCGGCTGGAGTAAGGTCATAATAAACGACGCATTCTTTTTGTAATTCCCAGCCCAATACAATATTATCTGAAATGGGTACTTTTTCGCCATTGACAAATCCCCATAGTTTTCCATAAAAATCGGTGTAGACAAGAATGTCATCCCATATTTCTACTCGGGCAGGTTCGTAATTTTCAAGAAGGGTTATTTTCCCTTTATAAAATACGTAAAAGCGATTTGCAAAATCTAAATATGCCAAGAGATTTCGCTTCAGAAATTGTTTTTTAGGCTTGATAGTAAGTAGTTTTGATTTTTCGCCATTATAAAAAACCATCCATTCCCCAATATTATTTATATAGCTTACTAGTTCATTGGAAACTTCATAGTTAGGAGTTTCATAAATCTCAAGTGTATAGATATTTCCATGATCAAAAACCTTAAAATTCCCCATATAATCATTATATGCAATAATATTTCGGGCTACCTTGAAGTTTTGAGGCAAATAATTATCTAGCTCCACTACTTTTTTATTGTATAAAGCAAAAAACCCACTATTTTCATACGAATATGCCATAAGATTATCCCCCACTTCAAAGGGCTCATTTCCCCAGCGCATCAGCGTAATTACCGTATCAAATACATAGGCTTTTAGCAGATTGAAATTATCTACATAGGCTATAATACTATCGCCTAGCTTAAAATCACCTTGTGTAAAAGTTTCTACTTTTTTAGAAGCTTTTCCGTTAAATACACCTAGTTGTCCACCTTGTGTATATGCCATAAGATAATTAGAAACCTTAATACTTGTTGGTCTTATAGGAAAAATAGTATATAGTTTGGAATTATAATACAATTTAAAATTACCAAAATTATCAATATAGGTAATATAATCCTTTCCTGTCCAAAAGGTTTCTATATTGATAAGTTCTAGTTTGGAAATTCGACTGTTGTTATAAACAAAAAAAAAG
>JBIPMU010000041.1:0-7784 GCA_044377205.1 Chitinophagales bacterium
GTTGAAAAATTGATTAAATTGTATAATGAAAAACAAAAACCTTTGTCAATAGCTTTTGCGGCTATAATTTCGATAATTGGATTAATATATTATACAGTTGTTATCTATTTGCCAGAACAAGAAGAAGCAGCACAATCAGATATGTATATGGCACAATTTCAATTTGATCAAGGCAATTATGAATTGGCATTGAAAGGAGAAGGAAAAAATAAAGGATTTGATTATATTAAAGACAATTATAGTTTTACAAATGCAAAAAAAATTGCTAAATTGTATGCAGGTATATGTAAGTTGAATTTAGGTCAGTACGACAAAGCAATTGAAGATTTGAAAGAATATTCAACCGATGTTACTGAAATGCAAGCAGTAGCTTATAGCAGTCTTGCAGGTGCATATTCTGAAAAGAAGAACATGAAAGAAGCTTTGGAATATTATGAAAAAGCTGCAAATGCAACCAAAAATCCAGCATTAGCACCTAAAATGATATTGTTGGCAGGAAAAGCATTTATGTCTCAAAAAAATAATGAAAAGGCTTTAGAAATGTTTGATAAAATCGAAACGGATTTTCCAAATAGCCAAGAAGCACAAATGGCACAAATCTACAGAACAGGTGCTGAAGCTACCACTACAAAATAGTTGATGTATAGCCGAAAAGGCACTTCATGTTTTACTTCACTTTAATTGGATTCTAATGATTAAATTTGTAGAATGCCCTAGAGATGCAATGCAAGGCATACATAAATTAATTCCAACCGAAAAAAAGATTGAATATATTCAGTCATTGCTCAATGTAGGTTTTGATATTATCGATTTTGGGAGTTTTGTATCGCCTCGTTTGATTCCTCAAATGGCCGATACGCATGATGTGGTAAAAGCTCTTGATATTTCTAAGTCTAAATCAGAATTATTGGCCATAGTTGTCAATGCTAGAGGTGCCATTGATGCATCTTCTTATGATATAATCACACACATGGGGTTTCCATTTAGTATTTCCGAAACGTTTCAGAAACGAAATGCTAATTCTTCAATAGCCGAAAGCTATGAACGTGTAAAAGAAATTCAATCCATAGCAAAAGCCAGTGGGAAAAAACTAACCGTTTATATTTCTATGGGATTTGGCAATCCTTATGGCGATTTTTTTGATGAAAAATTGATAGGCGAGTGGGTTGCAAAAATAGCAGATTTAGGAGTGGAAACCTTTTCTATATCTGATACTGTAGGACTCGCAAGTCCCGAAATTATTGGCTCGGTATTTCAGGAATTAAATATGTCTTATCCTCATCTTGAATTTGGAGCGCATCTACACAGTGCCTCTTATAATTGGTTGCCCAAAGTACGTGCGGCATACAAAAGTGGTTGTAAAAGATTTGATGTAGCAATTGGTGGCCTTGGTGGTTGTCCAATGAGCGGCGATACTCTAGTAGGCAATTTGGCTACAGAGTATTTTGTCAATTTCTTTAGAGATCAATTCCAGCCAGATTTTAACATAAATTCATTTGAAGATTCTCTTCGAATTGCAAAAGAAATTTTTTAATTTTCTAAAATTCCATTTGGCGCAATACCTGTAGTCAATGATTTAAATATCGTTCCATTTGGGTTATAAATCACTACACGTCCGCTTGATGTGAAGTCTGTAGCATCGCATATTGCTATTTTTCCTGTATTTTTGATGACAGAAAGTGCATACGGCGATGTAATACCAGAAACGTCAAATAGTTTGACTATACTTCCCGAAGACGTCTTTTTTTTAACAGCATTATCTGCAAAAAAGTATATTTCACCATTATAAAAACTTATAAGTGGACTGTATGTGCCATTAGCAATAGTTTCAAGATTTCTTGAAGCCAAATCTATTATTGTAATTCTTGAAGGTGCTGCAAAAGTAGGGTCGTTTAGTTGTGTAGCAAGTAAATTTGGTCCAATAAAAAGTGAACCCGATGGATAAAAAGAGGTGTTGAATTTTTCAATTTGTGTCAAATTAGCATCAAAAATCAAATAACCTTGTTCATTATTGGAAGAAACTACCATTTTCTGAAATTCTATATAATATTTGTCATTTACCTTTAGAATTTTATCGGTAAAAAATCCTGTTTGTATCGTTTTGGTAATAGCTCCTGATCCTAAATTGATTACATACATTGAGCCATTCATCGAAGAAACTAATATTTCGGTATTATTGATAGCATAGGTATAACGAGGCTTGGGAACGGTAACACTATTTTCAATGGCTAGTGTAGTGGCATTTAAGAATAAAACTTTATCAGAATTATTTACGATAGCTACCATTTTATTATTTGCAATACTAATCGTTTGAAGCACATCTCCCAATGCGATATTATTGGCCTTGGCGAAAATATTGCTATAAAAACTATCTTTGCTAGCACTATAATAGTCTATCGAAGCATTTCCCTTGCCATAAGCACCTTCATTTGAAATGAAAAATCCACCCAAGTATGTTCCATAAGTTATTGTTTTATCTTCGATACAAGATGAAAAAAGAGAACTAAGCGCTAAAAAAAGTACTACAATTTTTAATTGAAATTTCATGAGTTTAGATTTTATTGGGTTTATAATTGATTTTTAATTGTATAAAAAAAGTTCGGAGTGGCAAGGCTCTGTTTTCTATTTCTTGATACGAAATATTTGTAATATTATCGATATTAGCAGAAGCTTGCAGTATCCATTTTTTATGATGAAACGAGTATCTAAGCTGAGAAGAAAGTGTAATATATTGCGGTAATAATTGCGTATTATCGGTAAGGGTATAGCGAGCACTTGTATAATTGGCATGGGTAGAAAATTGCCATTTTTTATAGCTGCAATTTACCTGTGAAATAGATTTGAATCGTGGCGTATAGATTTGTTCAAATTCATGATTCCAAATAGAGCGAAGATACAAAAAAGACTGAATAAACTGGATTTGTAATGCTTTTTTATGGATTAAAATACCATCAAAATCAATGTTTAAGCCCATATTGTTGATGATATTGATATTCTGTGGAGACCATATACTGGCATTAGCAGAAGGCAACCAACGAATTCCATCTTGAATATGATTGTAAAAAACCGATACATCTGCGGTTATTCTTGAGTTTTGATATTGAATTTTTTGGTTAAAATTATAATTCGTTTCGGGTTGTAAAAAAAGATTTCCGCCAGGATTCCAAAACAACTCGTTTAGGCTGGGCATACGCTGATTTATAGATGCTTGTGATTCAAAACGGATGTTTTTAGATAATAAATAATTGTATTTTACAAATGGAAGCGGGACGCTGATATTATGAGATTGAGTAATTTGTTTAAAACCAAACTCCCATAGATTTTTTCTTTGATTCAAAATAGAAATAGATAGGAAATTATTGAGTTCTAATTGAGATAGGGTTTTGTTATAATTTGATGAATTCAGAAAATGTATATTTTGATTTTGTGAAAAACTAATACTCAATTTTTTGGTTCTAATTTCATTGATTTTAAAGACATTTTTTAGGCTCAAAACACGATGAGAGGCATTTATAACATTATCGAGGTCAGTATAGTTTTGATTTTCGGAATGAATAGACGTTTTTAAAGTAAATATTGAGTTTGAAAGGCTTATAAATGCTCTTAAATTTTGGTCTTCAAGAGATTGAAGCGAAGAATTTGTAGTGCGAGTAGGTGGTATTTCTTTGAAAGCATAAATATGCCAAAAACCTGTTTGAAATTGCCATTTAGAAAGCGATAACGTATAGTCTAGGGTAGTGCTGTGTTGAGAAATGGCATTGTTGCTTAATTTTTTTTGCTCATTAAAGGCATCGATATATTCATAATTATTTTTTCCTCGTATCATTTGATGGTTAATAGAAAGCGAACTTTTTTTGTATTTTTGTTGATACAAAAATTCATTGGAAAAAAGATTATAAGAAAATAGGGTAGAAGTCAATGAAAATAAGGTTTCATTTATATGTTTAGGTTCTATCCAGATGCTGCCTGCATTTCCAAATTGATTATTGTCAAGTGTAAAATAGCTTTTAGATCCTTGCGAATTTTGAAGCAAATTCAAATCCAGTAATTGATTCATTGGGGAATTGATAGGGATTTCATTCCAAAGGATTTGAGTATTTTCGGGAGTATTACCTCGGAAAGAAAAACTACTTATTTGCCCCATCCCATAGTTTTTTACATAGAAATTGGAGGAACTGTTTTGAATTCTATTGGCCGAAAATAAATGATTTGTGAATAAAATTTTTTCGGTTTTTTTTGTAGTAATCTGTATCGATGAAATATGTACCATGCTATCGGCTAACGATGCATACATCTTATGAGTACAAAAACATAATAAAGCCAATAATAGCCTATTATTCATACATTTTTTCAATGTTTCTAAAAAGTTTGCGTGTTCCTTTCATTCTTTGCACAGAAAAATGAAACTAACATTCTTTTTGGGTAGGTTTCCTGGCTTGTAGAGTCTTTGAGAGAGAATCCTTCCCATTTGAAAATTCAAACAGTGGATGTATGGTGTCTCGCTCTTATTCCAATTTTTAAATTGGAAACTCTACGAACAGTAGCTGGCACTGCTTCGGATTTTAACCGAATTCCCTTTTTTAAGAATTTGTGAAATACAACATTTCATCAATTCCCCAAAAATATCGAGGCAAAGTTACTCTTTTGTCAAAAAAAAAGAAGATTTTTTTTTGAAATGATCTATCAAATTAGAAATAATTATGAATTTGTTAATTCCTCATATACATTAAATAAGGAATTAGCTATATGTTTGTCCGAATATTTTTTGAGAATTTCTGGACGTTGAATCCTTGTGTTTGTTCTAAAGGCATCAATATTTTTATATAGATAATTTATTTTTTCTGCTAAATCTTCCACGGAATTAGGATTAAAGAATAATGGAACCATGTCGGATATTTCTTCAGTAGACTGGATTTGACTAGCCAATATAGGACAATCATATGATATGGACTCCAAAACAGGTATTCCAAATCCTTCATAAAGAGAAGGATATACTGAAAATAATGCATTTTTATAAAGCCAACCTATTTCAAAATCTTCTAGCATACTTAAAAGATGTATTCGATTTGAAACCGGAGATTTTTGAATTCTATTTTGAATTTTTTTAAAATATTTACCACTTGGTTTACCCACCAATATTAAATCAAAATCAAGATTATGTGCAATTTTCTCAAAGGCTATTATCAGATTTTCTTGATTTTTTCTAGGAATAAAACTAGATATGCAAATGATAAAAGGCCTATTGAATTCAAAAGCTTTTTTAATGGAAATCGTTTTTTGAGTAAATGGAAGTCCAATCACAACTATTTTCTCTTTTCGTATCTTGTAAAAATCTACAAGGTCCTTTTTTGTAGCTTCACTTATAGCAATAATAACATCGGCTGTTTTACAGGCATATTTTGTTTTGATGCGATACATAAATCGATCAAAAAAAGGATAATCAGATGGAAAACGTTCGAAAAGTAAATCATGAATGGTAACTACTTTTTTAATATTTGATGGCATATTGAATGGCAATTCTCCGCTTAACCCATGATATATATGAATATCATATTGGTGAGATACTTGCCATAAAAAACTTCGCCAAAAACTATGAAAATGTTTAGAAATAAAATGCGAAGGATTTATTTCTTCATGATTAAATTTAAAAGAAGACTTTCTGATTGGATTGAATAAAATCAATGTTAAATTTGGAAAAAATTGCTCTAAAGCCGAAATAATGCTTCTACTATATACACCAAGCCCTGTAGCATTATGATAGGCTCGTTTTGCATCCAGTCCAATATAAAAACGTTTACTACTATTCATTACAAAAACAAAAATAAGGATTTGTTTTGTAAAAGACCTTTTTTATCCTAAATATGATTTTAACAATTTACTTCGACTTGCAGAACGAAGTTTTAAAATTGCTTTATCTTTTATTTGTCTAACTCGTTCACGAGTAATGCCTAATTCATCGCCTATGTCTTCTAAGCTCATAGGGTGATCTATTCCAATTCCGTAATATAATTTTATTATTTCACGTTGTCTAAATGTAAGCGTACTCAATGAACGTTCCGTTTCTCTTTTTAATGAATCAGCGTACTCCAAGAAACTATCAGCAAAGTCTGCATTATCATTTTGAAGCACATCGGACAATGAGCTTGATTCTCCTTCAATCAAAGGAGCATCTAATGATGTATGTCTTGAAGATAATTTTAAAGTTTGTTCTACTTCACGTTGACTAATATCTAAATAATTTGCTAATTCTTCAATACTCGGCTCACGATCAAATTCTTGTTCCAATTGAATTAATGCTTTACGTATTTTGGATAGAGAACCTACTTTATTCAAAGGCAAACGAACCAGTCGAGATTGTTCAGCCAATGCTTGCATAATAGATTGACGAATCCACCATACAGCATAAGAGATAAATTTAAAACCTCTTGTTTCATCAAATTTCTGTGCAGCTTTTACAAGACCTACATTTCCTTCATTGATCAAATCGTTGAGGGTAAGTCCTTGGTTTTGATATTGTTTTGCAACCGAAACTACGAATCTTAGATTGGCATTTACCAATTTTTCAAGTGCAATTTGGTCACCTTTTTTAATTCGTTTTGCTAATTCAACCTCTTCTTCAGCCGTAATCAATTCTACCCTTCCAATTTCTTGTAGGTATTTTTCTACTGATTGACTTTCACGATTAGTAATTGATTTGGAGATCTTGAGTTGACGCATAATTTAGATTAATTTTTTAACTTCTTTATAACGACAAAAAAAACTAAAAAGTTTCAAATAAAAAAAATATTTTGATAATATTTTTTTTAGTAGTTTTGCACGTTTCAATTATTAGTGTATTAAATTTTTTGGATATGTTGAAAAAAGCTGTTATTGTTGTTGTAGGAATTTTGTTAATTACTTCTTATTCGTGTAAGAAAAAAACCTGTCCAACATATGCTGTTCATGAAGTAGCAGATAAAGCAAAATCATAGTTCTTTAAAGGATTAAGTTCATTTGATTGTTGTCAATCATTTTATTTAATTATGAACTTTCGTTTCATTTTTTTTGGTTTATTGTATTGTGGTTCTTTTTTATCCTGTAAAAAGAATCTTGAGGATATATCTTCGTATAATCCTCTAAAAGACACTTCTTGGTGTCCTTTGTATTCTGGTTATTGGACAGAATATCAGGTGGATTCGGTATTTTATAAAAAAAGTAGTATAGATACACTTGTTTTTATAGAACGAACCACTTCTTTTATGAAAGAAATTATTGGTTCGAAAATCACGCAATTTGGAAATGATATTGAATATGAAATTGATATTTATATAAAGAGAAATATCAATGATAATTACGTTTTTTATAAAAAAAATTCTGTCAAACGTGTTAATACTATGATGATATATAATCGTAATAATCTACAATTTATCAATTTGGTTTTCCCAATATCAGAAAATATCTCTTGGAAAGGCAATCAGTTAATTCAAACAACGGATGATTTGGCTTATTTATCAGATTGGAATTATATTTATAAAAATGTAAATCAGTCTGTATCTGTTTTAAACAATACATTTACTCAATCTGTATATATTCAAAAAGCAAATGAAGAAAATGCTATTGAAAAGTTATGGGTATATGATTATTATGCTAATAATATAGGGCTTGTTTTTTCTCAAGAATCAAATTTGAAAAAACAAAATGTACTCAATGACTGGTCAAAACCGGAAAATGGTTATACCATTACAAAACAAATTATTGATTGGAAAAAATAAAAAAACCCAATATGAAAATATTGGGTTTGAAAT
>JBIPMU010000042.1:0-7780 GCA_044377205.1 Chitinophagales bacterium
AGGAATCATCCATTTTTATTGACAACATAATATCTAATAAATCAACAAAAAGCAAGCTGTCATCTTCTTGATATTTGATTTTTAGTTTCAGATATTCATTATCAAGTTTTGAATTTAACGCTTCCAATGAAACCTCATTAGCCATCATTCCATGGGTTATACAAGCAAAAAGCAGCAAAAACAATCCTTTATTTATCATTTAGGAATAAAACTAGTATTGGTGGGTTCAATTATTCGTCAAAAAAACAAAAAAAATGATTAATACCCTTATTTTTTTATCAATACAAAGTTTGAAATTGTATAGAAAAATGAATTTTTGTTTTATTGCATTCAATCCTTTTTTGTAATTTTGTAGCAATGAAAAAAGAATCATCTCTTTCGGAAAACGAACACTTCGTAATGCTTGCTCTTAGTTTTGTGGAAGGGATAGGTATCCATAGAGCAAATCAATTATTATCATATTTTGGATCGGCCAAAAATATTTTTGAAGCGGATAAGCTTGATTTAGCTTCTCAGTCCTATTTGTCCAAAAATATTGTATCTCAAATTCAAAGCAAAGACTCATGGAAACAAGCAGAAATAGAAATAGCTTTTGCCCAAAAAAATGATATCAAAATTATAAATTATCTTCATCCAGAATACCCCAAACGATTGATTCCACTTGATGACAAGCCTATTGTATTATACAAAAAAGGCAATGTCCATCCCGAAATTAAAAAATCATTAGCGATAGTAGGAACCCGAAAGTCCAGCGAGTATGGCGGCAAATTTTTGGAACATCTTTTTGAAGAGCTTTCTACTATTTCGTCATTGGCTATTATCAGCGGAATGGCGCAAGGGATAGACTACAAAGCACATATGTTAGCAGTAAAAAAGGGTATTCCAACCGTAGGCGTCATGGGGCTTGCGCTTAATACTATTTTTCCCGCAGGACATATAAAATTGGCAAAAGAAATGCTAGAAAAAGAGGGGGGCTGGATTACCGAAACTTCAAGTCAGGATAAGTTATCACCTGGATTATTTCCTAGACGAAATCGCATCATTGCGGCTATGTGCGATGCACTTTTTGTAGTTGAAACCAATATGAAAGGTGGTTCAATGATTACAGCTCAGCTAGCTATGGATTACAACAAAGAAATTTTTGCACTTCCGGGACGTTACAACGACTCTTTTTCCAAAGGATGCAATCATTTGATTCAGAACAATATGGCCGCTTTGGTCAATACGCCTCAGGATATTTTGACATATATGAACTGGGATGGAAAATCCAATAAAGCGGTCCCCAATAATATTGAAATTGACTTTGAAGGCACGGTATTGCAGAAAAAATTAATAGAAATAATAAGAAAAACACCACAAGTAGATATTGAAAAATTGACGATGTTGGCTGGAAATCGATATACGTCGGGCGAAATGGCGGAGGCGCTAATAACGATGGAACTCGATGGAATTATAAGAACATTACCAGGCAATAAATATGAAATTGTATAAATAGAAAATATGTCGGAAGAAATACAATCTTTGCACAAAAAGCTCGAAAAATTTAAATCCTATTTTTCGGGAACGATATTTTTAGATGAGAAAACAAGACTGCTCTATGCTACCGATGCGGGGTTGTATAGAAAATTGCCTTTGGCGGTAGCGTACCCTCAAACTCCACAAGATTTAAAAAATTTAATTATTTTTTGTAGAAATAATTCAACCCATATAATTCCTCGTACTGCGGGAACTTCGCTTGGAGGGCAATGTGTAGGCGATGGCATCGTAGTAGATGTATCCCATTATATGAATCAAATATTAGAGATAAATGAAGATGAAAAATGGGTAAGAGTTCAGCCAGGTGTTGTGCGTGATGAACTTAATATTGAGTTGAAAAAACATGGATTTTATTTTGGCCCCAATACGTCTACATCCAACAGAGCTATGATTGGCGGCATGGTGGGAAATAATTCTAGTGGTTCGTATTCAATAAAATATGGTACTACAAGAGAAAGCGTATTGGAGATTATAGGATATTTGAGCGATGGAAGTGAAGTGGTTTTTGGTGATTTGGATATGGAAGATTTTCGTGCCAAAGCGCACGGAACTACATTGGAAAGTGCTATTTATAGACAAATTTCGTTTGAATTGAGCCATCCATTAACCCAAGAATCTATAGAAAACGAATTTCCAAAAAAATCGGTAACGAGAAGAAATACAGGCTATGCAATAGACCAATTGCTGGATAGCGAAGTTTATTATAAATCCGAAAAGCCGTTTAATTTCTCCAAAATGCTCTGTGGCAGCGAAGGCACGTTGATGCTTTTTTCGGAGATAAAACTAAAATTACATCCACTTCCTACTGAAGATATTGCCTTGATTTGTGCGCATTTTGATTCATTGGAAAAAAGCTTGCTGGCCGCGGTAGAAGTTATGAAATTGGCACCTAATCAATGCGAACTGATGGATAAAACTATTTTGGATTGTACAAAAGATAACTTGTTGCAAGCACAGAATCGATTTTTTATCAAAGGCGATCCACAAGCTATCTTGATGATAGAAGTAGAAGCAAAAGAAAATAAAACAATCGAACAAGCCATTGAAGAAATGGTAGCGCAGTTGAAGACAAAAGTTTTGATATATGAAACCTCTATTTTATTTGGGAATGATATTAAAAAAGCATTGCATCTTCGAGCGAGTGGATTGGGTGTATTGCAGAATATAAAATCCGATGATAAACCGCTTGAATTTGTGGAGGATACGGCTGTGGATGTCGTGGATTTGCCTGCTTATATTGCCGATTTTGAGGAAATTATGGCAAATAATCAAACGTCGAGCGTGTATTATGCCCACGCAGGTGCAGGAGAGCTTCACATTAGACCCAAGGTAAATTTGAAAACCAAAGAAGGCCGAGAGCGATTTAGGAAAATAGCCACCGAATCGGCTCATTTAGTTAAAAAACATCAAGGTTCGTTGAGTGGTGAACACGGCGATGGACGAGTGCGTTCGGAGTTTATTCCCATTGTACTCGGACAAAGAAATTATGACTTATTGAAACGAATAAAATCTACTTGGGATCCATACAATATTTTCAATCCTGGGAAAATTGTAGATCCTTTTCCTATGGATACCGATTTGAGAGATGATACCGAGCACGAAATTCAAATTCCCGATACTTTTTTGAATTTTGAAAAAGAAGGGAATTTCCTCAAAGCATTGGAAAAATGCAGTGGCAGTGGGGATTGTAGAAAATCTAGCTTGATAGGAGGTACGCTTTGTCCTAGCTATCAGGCTACAAAAAATGAAAAAGATACGACAAGAGCACGCGCCAATATTTTGAGAGAATTGGTAATGCACAGCGAAAAGATTTTTGAGATGGATAGCCACGATGCTATGGAAGTATTGAGCCTATGCCTCAGCTGCAAAGCCTGTTTGAGCGAATGTCCTAGTAGCGTAGATATGGCGAGTATTAAGGCAGAATATTTGTATCAATATCAAAAGAAATATCCTGCGGATTTTGGTAAGAAGTTTATGGCGCATTTTTATAAAAACACTAAAAAAATGCAACCTATATTACCGTTGGCAAATGTGTTTCTTCAGTCACCACTTTTCAATTGGTTACCCAAAAAAATTATGAAAATAGATTCGGGGAGAAGTTTTCCAAAATACAGTGCCAAACCATTTGAAAATGAAATAAAAACCCTAACGAAAAACAATACGAATGACAATAGAAAAATATATTTTTATTGCGATGAATTCACCAATTTTTTAGATGCGAGTATTGCTAAAAAAGCGGTACAATTTTTTCAGCATTATCAGATAGAAATTATCTTTTTGCCTATAATGGATAGTGCTAGAAGTTATATTTCAAAGGGATTTTTGGAAGAAGCCAAACAAGCAGTAGTTGAAAATATATCCATTCTGAAATCTATGTGGGATGGCGAAAGTGAAATAGTAGGCATAGAGCCTTCGGCGGTTTTGGGATTCAAAGAAGATTATTTTAGATTGATACCTGCTGAGGATAAAGCCTTTTTGGAAAAAGTGGCTTCAAAAATTATGCTAGTAGAAGAATATGTTTGTCAATTAATCAATGCGGGAATTGTTCAAGAATCAGACTTTGTGGCGGAACAAAAAGAGATAAAATTTCACGGACATTGTCATCAAAAATCATTGAGCAGTACACAATATGCCAAAAAAATGTTGTCCTTGCCAAAGAATTATACCGTATCTGAAATACCAAGTGGATGCTGTGGTATGGCGGGAAGTTTTGGCTATGAACAGTATGAAACCAGTATGAAAATAGGTGAAATGGTTCTTTTTCCTGCGGTGCGAAATGCTTCAAATGAAACCGTTATTGCTGCAAGCGGTACGAGTTGTAGGCACCAGATAAAAGATGGTACAAAGCGCGAGTCCTTTCACCCTATAGAAATATTATATAAAGCCCTCAAAAAGTAATATATGAACGTATCAAAAGGAAAATTTTTGTTAAGCGACCCTTTTCTTGAAGATGAAGCTTTTTCTAGGAGTTTGCTCTTGATGATAGAGCACAATGTAGAAGGGAGTTTTGGACTCATAGTTAATAAAAAAATGCCCTACAAAGTAGATGATGTCCTCAATGGATTTTTGAAAATAGATAATAACCTTTACTTTGGAGGTCCCGTAGATACCGATCGATTGTTTTTTATTCATAAAACGGCCGAACTAAAAGATGCAGAACCTATAGCGGAAGGGTTATATTGGAATGGGGACATCAATGAACTGAAAGATATGCTTGAAATTGAATATATCAAACCCGAAGAAATTCGCTTTTTTCTGGGCTATTCGGGCTGGGGCGCAGGACAATTAGATGAAGAAATGGAGGAAAATTCTTGGATTGTCTCCGATTTGGATACACAACTCTTATTTGAAGATGACGAAGATCTTGTACTATGGCAAAAAGCAATGATTCAACTAGGCGAACCGTATGCCGAAATGATAAATTTCCCTGTAAATCCTAAATATAATTGAGGGAGGATAGATTTTAGAAATTAGATTTAAGTTTGAGGTTTTATAAATAATATAATACGGAATATTAGACTTCCTTTCAAATAACAAAATTTCTAAAAATATTCGTATCTTTGTAGCTCTAAAAAATTTAAAATAAAATATATAAATATACACAATATGTCAGTTGGATTTTTTAATGTGCCTAAGGCAAAAAATGAACCCGTAAAACAATTTGCAAAAGGAAGCGTAGAGCGCGAAAAACTTCAGAAAGCATTGGCCGAATTGAAATCAAAAAGCATTGAAGTACCTATGATAATTGGTGGGAAACAAGTGTCCACGGCCGATAAAATCAAATTAACACCACCGCACGAGCATGCTCATGTCTTGGGATATGCATCAAAAGGAGATAAGAGCCATGTGGAAGCGGCTATCAAAGCGGCTATAGAAGCAAAAGAAAAATGGGCAAATATGTCTTGGGAGCACAGAGCTTCAATTTTCTTAAAAGCAGCTGATTTATTGAGAGAAAAATACCGATATACCGTCCTTGCTGCTACTATGCTAGCTCAAAGTAAAAATGCTTTTCAGGCAGAAATAGACGCCGCTTGTGAATTGATAGATTTCTTGAATTTCAACGTGGATTTTGCTACCGATATTTATAGAGAACAACCTATCAGTGGTGATGGCATGTGGAATCGAATGGAATATCGTCCTTTGGAAGGATTTGTACTGGCGGTGACTCCTTTCAACTTTACGGCTATTGCTGGAAATCTTCCTACGAGTGCTGCTATGATGGGAAATACCGTAGTATGGAAATGTGCTAATACACAAATCTATTCTGCGCATTTCTTAATGAAATTATTTATGGAAGCGGGCTTACCAGATGGAGTAATCAATTTAGTATTCTCGGGCGGAAAAGAAGTGGGCGAAGTTTGTTTTGCACACCCCGATTTTGCTGGCGTTCATTTTACGGGTTCTACAGGCGTATTCCAAGATATGTGGCGTAGTATTGGAGACAATATCCATAAATATAAAACTTATCCAAGAATTGTAGGCGAGACAGGAGGAAAAGATTTTGTGTTTGCACATCCAAATTGCGATGTAAAAGCCTTTGCTACGGCATTGACTCGTGGTGCTTTTGAATATCAAGGACAAAAATGTAGTGCGGCATCTAGAGCCTATGTGCCTGCATCCATTTGGGAAGCGGTAAAAGGATATATGAAACAAGATTTCTCAGAAATTACAGTAGGAATTGTTGATGATTTCTCCAATTTTGTCAATGCTGTAATTGATGAAAAAGCATTTGATTCCATAGCTTCATATATCGATTTTGCAAAAAATTCAAGCGATGCAGAAATTGTATTGGGAGGAAATTATGACAAATCGAAAGGATATTTTGTTGAACCAACGGTTATTTTGGCAAAAACGCCAAATTTCAAAACCTTGTGTGAAGAAATCTTTGGCCCCGTATTGACCATTTATGTATACGAAGATGCAAAGTGGGAAGAGACGCTAGATATTGTAGACACTACATCGCCGTATGCGCTTACAGGCGCTATTTTTAGCCAAGATAGATATGCTTTGGAGACAATGACCAAAAAATTGTCTAATGCCGCAGGAAATTTCTATATAAATGATAAACCAACAGGAGCAGTAGTAGGTCAGCAACCATTTGGGGGTGCACGTGCTAGTGGAACCAATGACAAAGCAGGTTCAAAACTTAACTTATTACGTTGGGTAAGTATGCGAACGATAAAAGAAACGTTTAATCCACCGGTAGATTTCAAATACCCATTTTTAGAAAAATAAAAATACTCATGAAAAAAATTCAAATTATTGCACTTGTTTTTATCATTGCGGCAATAGGTGTTATCATTTTTACAACGATGAAGGATTCTTCGGAATATGCCGATTTTGCGCAAACCATGGAAAATGAAGGCGATGAATATCACGTAGTGGGAAGACTCAATAAGTCTAAGCCGCAGTTGTACGAACCATTGAAAAATGCCAATTATTTTGAATTTTTTATGACTGATGAAAAAGGCGTGGAGAGCAAAGTAGTATACAACGGTTCCAAACCCGATGGGTTTGACCAAAGCGAAAAGATAGTAATTGCAGGAAAATACGAGAAAAATCAGTTTGAAGCCTCGCAAATATTGATGAAATGTCCTAGTAAGTACGTGGACGAAAAGGCGCAAATGTAATTTATAATAAATACAACTACACCATGTTAGGATTAAAACTACCTACCGACCCAAGATGGGTAAATTTAGCAGAAAAATCAATTGAAGAGATTTTGACCGATCACGCTTATTGCGAACAAAAAGCAGCTTCTTCTGGTATTTCATTGGTGATAAATTATCCTTATTTAGATGATTTGGTAGCGCAAGTAACGGATGTGGTAGAAGAAGAATGGGGTCATTTCAAAATGGTATTGGATGAACTTAAAAATAGAGGATTAAAACTAGGTTTTCAGCGCAAAGATTTGTATGTAAATGAACTTAATAAGCGCATCAAAAACAATGGCACCAAAGATGAAATGTTGATGGATAAATTATTGCTTTTGGCGTTGATTGAAGCGCGAAGTTGCGAACGATTTAAGCTATTGTCGGTTTATTGTGATGACTTAGAATTGCGAAAATTTTACAAAAAATTGATGGTTTCTGAAGCAGGACATTATAAAATGTATTTGGATTTAGCCAAACAATATTTGGATAAAGAAAAGGTAGATAAACGCTGGGAAGAAATCTTAACCATTGAAGGAGAAGTAATGACTTTTATGGAATTGAGAGGCGATAGAATGCATTAGAAATGTAAG
>JBIPMU010000043.1:0-7674 GCA_044377205.1 Chitinophagales bacterium
TGTAGTTTATTCTTTTTTTGGAGTAGTACCATTATTTTGCGTTGGACATTTGTAAAAGGTGAAGAAATTTCAAAATCATTATCTGTATTGATTTTGGGGGCTTCATTTTTAGCTGCTATGGCAGCTACATTTTTGGATTCAATGTGGTTCAATGCCTTAGAAGGAGAGGTGTATGCTTTCTCAGTATTCTTTATGGCATTCAATGTTTGGGCTATATTGAAATGGAAAGAAGATTCTAGCAAAAAGCGAGATATGTGGCTTTTATTAATAGCATTATTGACAGGTATGAGTATTGGGGTGCATTTACTTTCTTTGCTTGTTTTCCCTATGATTGGGCTGGTAATTTATTTAGATAAATTCAAATTTTCATGGTTGGGAGTACTATTGTCTTTTATAGTATCCCTTTTTATGATAGTATTTGTAATGAACTTTGTATTAGTAAAAACACCAGATTTCTTGGGTTCTTTAGATTTATTATTTGTAAATACAATGGGATTGCCTTTCTATTCAGGGGCTATTTTTGGTGTTTTGTTGATTATTGGTTTGTTTTATTTTTTAATTAAAAAATCATCAGATAATCCAAGTTTTCTTAAATGGAATGAATCAAAATTTAAGTTTTCATTAAATACGGTTGTGTTGTTTTTTGCATTTATTTATTTAGGATTTACGAGTTATTTTATGGTAGTAATTCGTGCCAATGCCAATACACCTATAAATATGAATGTTCCGAATAATTTTAAAACATTGAAATCCTATATCGCTCGTGAGCAATATGGGGAGCGTCCATTGTTTAGTGGTCCTAGCTATTCTGATGTATATGAAATTGTAGATTTTAAAACATTGAGTACTAATTATGAAAAAAATGAGACAACGGGCAAATATGAAGAGGTAGGAGAAAATAGATCCTATGTATATGATCCCAAAGTAAAGAAAATTTTTCCTAGATTGGGGCATGAAGGTGAAGATAAAAAACAATTTTATAGAATGTGGCTTTCTCCATCTTTTGATGTTGTGGATAGAGCATCAGGTGAGATAATTCAAAATTTTCCTGCAGGAAATGGAAGTGCTGAGCAAGCTGAGCAGTTTGCCCAACAAAAGAATACTACAGCACAACCTGGACAATTTGTAGTGAAAGATCATGTTACCTTGATGGATAATATTAAATTCTTCATAAATTATCAATGTGGTTTTATGTATTTTAGATATTTTTTCTGGAATTTTGCAGGTAGAACGGATGATTTGCAAGGACATGGAGCCAATGAAAAAGGGCGTTGGATTACTGGAATTGGCTTTGTAGATAATTTATTAGGCGATTTTTGGGGAAATGCAAAGCTTGATATGGATGGACGTCCTGATGTATTAACCCAAAATAAAGGATATAATGTTTTTTATATGATTCCATTATTACTTTGTTTGATGGGATTATATTACAATTATAAAACAAATAAGGAAGTATTTGGCATTTTATTGATGTTGTTTTTTGCTACGGGTATTATGCAAATTTTATTTCACAATCAACCTCCTATTGAACCTAGAGAAAGAGACTACGTAACCGCACCATCTTTTTGGGCTTTTACATTATGGATGCCATTTGGGGCTTTTTATATTTTTAGTTTGCTTAAAGATGCTTTGAAAGGAACAGCAGTATATTTAGCATTGTTGATATTAGCAGCAGCTCCATTTTTGATGGGATCTAGAGGATGGAATGATCATAATAGAGGTAATAGAACTTCTACATTGGCTTTTGCTAAAAATGTCTTAAATTCATGTCCTCAAAATGCTATTTTGTTTGCATATGGTGATAATGATACTTATCCATTGTGGTATGCACAAGAAATTGAGGGAATTAGAACGGATGTTAGGGTTGTGAATACTAGTTTGATAGAAGCGGCACCCTATATTTCTCAGTTGTATTTGCCTATGAATGATAGTAAAGCATTTGATATTTCTATTCCTTATGAAAAAATTCAAGGTGAAAAGAGACAAATGGTTCGTTTCAATAGTACACCATTGGCTAATGATACTCTTAGTCTTGATCAAATTGTAGATTTTGTATTGAGTGATGATCCCAATACAAAAGTAACATACAATAATGGGCAAAGTGAAAATTTCTTACCTACCCAGCATGCATATATTGATATAGATAAGGCTAGAGCCGTTAAAAGTGGTTTGGTATCGGCCCAAGAAGCTGCTTCTATGCCAAGTAGAATTAGTATAGAATTGCCTTCTCAATTGAGCAAAGGTGCTTTATTGCAATTACATTTAATAGCTCACAATATGTATGAAAGACCTGTATGTTTTGCATTGAATTCGGGACCTTCTGCAGAAATTGGTATAAAACCTTATTTGCAAAATGAAGGTATGATTTATAAATTTACTCCAGCTGCAAAAGTTACCGTGCCAGGATTAGATGCCATGAATGTAGATAAAACATATCAAATTGTCAAAAATTTTGATTATGGTAAAATCAAAGAGGGCATATATATAGATGAAAATACCTATAAAAGTTATTCAAATTTTAAACAAACTATTGCTTCCCTTGCATTGCAATTTGCAGTTTTAGGTAAAAATGATACGGCAAGTAAATTATTGACAGATTTGTATATAAACATACCGGTAAAAGCTATTCCTCTTGACAATTCTGATATGCTTGCATTACAGGCAGCTATTTTTGCAAATGATAAGAAAAATATTGATTTCTTGAAAGAAGGATTGTTCAAAAATGCTTCTTCTATTTTGGATTGGTTAACAAATGATAAGAACATTAAAGCAATTTCACCCTATCAAGAAGAAATTAGAAATAATTTTTCTATGCTCAACTCTTTAAAAGAAATGTTGGGAAGAACTAATGACCAGGCCTTTATTGCCAAAGTAGATAAAAAGATGAAAGAAATTGAGGTTAAATTACAATCAAAATTCTAGATTATATTTAATTTTCTAAAAACTATACAAAGAGAACACTTCGGTGTTCTCTTGTTTTATGAAGTATTTTCAAAGATGTGCGTCGAATTTTATTTGTTTTTTACTACTTTTTGAGCTAAATTAAAAAATTAATGAAAATGTCGTATAACATTAAAAGTCATCAGGAATATATAGACGCTTATAGGCAAAGTAAAGAAAATCCCGAGATCTTTTGGGATGAAATTGCATCTAATTTTCAATGGAGAAAAAAGTGGAATAAAACCTTGGAGTGGAATTTTAAAGAGCCTAATGTAAAGTGGTTTCTGGGTGGTAAATTAAATGTTACAGAGAACTGTTTAGATAGACATTTAGAAAAAAATGGCGACAAAGTAGCTTTGATATGGGAGGCTAATGACATAAAGGAATCTAGTAAGAAATATACGTATCGTGAGTTATATCACGAAGTATGTAAAATGTCAAATGTCCTCAAAAATATGGGCGTTAAAAAAGGGGATAGAGTTTGTATATATCTACCTATGATCCCAGAATTAACATTTGCTGTATTGGCATGTGCTAGAATTGGTGCTATTCATAGTGTAGTATTTGCAGGCTTTTCTGCAAGCGCAATTTCTGATAGATTAATTGATGCTGAAGCAACTTTTATTATTACTTCAGATGGCATGAATCGAGGCCCAAAAGTTATAGCTATCAAAGAAACTGTAGATATCGCATCCCAAAATATTGATAATGTAAACAAGATTCTCGTAATAAATCGCTTGAATATATCACCAAATATGAAGTCCGGAAGAGATTTTTGGTATCATGAATTGGTACAAAGTGTATCTAATGAATGCGAAGCAGAAGAAATGGATAGCGAAGATATGTTGTTCATTTTATATACATCGGGAAGTACAGGTAAGCCAAAAGGGGTAGTTCATACTTGTGGCGGATATATGGTGTATAGTGCGTATACATTTGCCAATGTATTTCAATATGAAGGGGATGAAATTTTTTGGTGTACAGCCGATGTGGGTTGGGTTACAGGGCATAGTTATATTATATACGGACCATTAGCCAATGGTGCTACAACTTTGATGTTTGAAGGAATCCCTACATATCCAGATGTAGATAGATTCTGGGCCGTTGTAGATAAGCACAAAGTAAATACTTTTTATACAGCGCCTACGGCTATTCGTAGTTTGATGGCATTTGGTACGGAGCCAATTTCAAAATATGATTTGAGTAGTTTGAAAAAGTTAGGCAGTGTGGGAGAACCTATTAACGAAGAAGCATATCATTGGTTCCAAGAGCACGTAGGAAAAGGAAATTGTCCTGTGGTAGATACATGGTGGCAAACAGAGACAGGAGGGATTTTAATTACTAGTTTGGCAGGAGTTAACGAGGCAAAACCTAGTTATGCTGGTTATCCACTTCCTGGAGTTTTTCCTAGTTTGGTAACCCCAGAAGGATTGCCCATCGAGGGAAATGATGTCGAGGGATATTTATGTATAGATTTTCCATGGCCATCTATTCTTAGAACAACATATGGTGATCATGAACGATGCAGAATTAATTATTTTGCTACATATCAAAATAAGTATTTTACAGGAGATGGTGCCTATAGAGATCCAAACGGATTATATAGAATTATAGGAAGGGTGGACGATGTGATTAATGTTTCTGGACATCGTTTTGGAACAGCAGAAATAGAAAATGCTATTGATGAAAATGAAGCGGTAATCGAATGTGCTGTTGTGGGCTATTCCCATGATATCAAAGGTCAAGGAATATATGCGTATGTAATTCTAGAAAGTCAATGTGAGGCTTCAGACGAAATTCGCAAATCTATCATTGAAACAGTAGTGGAAATAATTGGCCCTATAGCTAAGCCTGATAAAATTCAATTTGTATCAGGATTGCCAAAAACACGAAGTGGGAAAATTATGCGAAGAATATTACGTAAAATAGCTGAAGGCGATACTTCAAATATCGGTGATACAACCACACTTATAGACCCCTTAGTGGTAGAAAAAATCAAGCAGGGAATACTATAGTTTTGTTTAGTGCAATTATTTATAAGTTTATGATATAGTTTTTTTTAATATTCTTATATTTGTAGGCTAATTTAACGCTGATTGGATATAAAAAATAATAATGCTTTATTACCATTGCCATATGTAGAACAAGATATCTACAAATGGGGCTTATACCAATTGTCGCTTCATAAAGATGAATTCTTGAATGAAGTAGTAGAATCTGTTATTGAAAAAATCAAATTCCAATATCCTACTACAAAAGCTTTGTACGAAGAATTAGCTAGTACCTTATATCAAGAGCGTATTAGGTTGTCTACTAGCAGATGGAAATCAGATCCAAAAGATGATAAAGATTTTTGGAATAATATTAAAGGTGCTTTAATCAAAATTAAAAAGAATAAAAATTGGGAACAAGAGGAAGAAAAGAACATCCATTCTATTCTCAAAAAAATTCTATATCGTTATGCATATGAGATTGTAGGAAATTTCAATCCATCTGTATTTTCTTCTGTACAGAAAATTTTGCCTTATATCTTCTCTTTTTTCTTAAAAAGTAAAGTAAGTAATAGTCAAAAATTATTTTGGAGTTTGAAAAAACCCTTTTATGACAAGTTTAAGATTACGGGTGATTTTAATTTGATACGAGAATTATCAAAAATTGGTAGTGTAATCATAGTGCCTACTCATTCTAGCAATGTAGATTCTCCCATTATTGGATGGGCATTGAATGCTATAGGATTAGAAGCAGTAACCTATGGGGCAGGTGTCAATTTGTTTGGAACACAGCCATTTTCATATCTAATGGGTAATCTAGGCGCATATAAAATTGACCGAAGAAAAAAGAATAAAATTTATCTTGAAATACTTAAAAACTACTCTCAAACCGCTATTCAACGCAATACACCAAGTCTTTTTTATCCGGGTGGCACGCGAAGTAGAAGTGGTTCTATTGAAAATAAATTGAAATTGGGACTTCTAAGCACAGCAGTAGAAGCACAGCAAAATAATTTTTTAAATAATGGTAAAAAGATTTTTGTCATTCCTGTGGTACTGAATTATCATTTCAATATTGAAGCTACATCGCTTATTAATCAACATTTAAAAGAATTGGGAAAAGAAAAATATGTTTCCGAAAATTTTGAATATTCTACTACTTATAAATTATTGCGAACCTTTAAACAATTGATGAGCTCCAATTCAGAATTGATTGTATCTTTTGGTAATCCTATGGATGTTATTGGGCATAGAGTTAATAATTTGGGTGAAAGTGTCAGCCCTTATGGTACTAGTTTTGACATAAAAGGTTATTTTGAGATAGAAAATAAAATTGCATTCGACGAACAGCGAAATTTTGAGTATACCAAAATTTTAGGCGATAAAATCGTAGCTAGTTATTATCAAAATAATACAGTATTGACTTCTAATATTGTATCGTTTGTTATGTTTGAATTGACGCAGCAAAAACACAAGAATCTCAATTTATTTGAATTATTACTTTTGCCAAAAGAAGATAGGACTATTGATTATGGCATTTTTCTTGATTCTGCCAAAAAAGTGAAGGCAAGAATTATGGAGTTATATTCAGAAGGAAAAATAAATATTTCCGATAAAATAGAGTCTTCACTTGAAGAAATTTTAGCACATGCGCTAGATAATATTAGCTTACTCAATTCCAAAAAAATTATTTATTTAGATTCGGACGGCAATTTGAATAGTGAAGACCTCAGATTATTGCTTTTTTATCACAATAGATTAAAAGGATACGGACTTGAAAAATACATATAATATCAATAAACCTATAGGAATACTTGGGGTAGGCAGTTTTGGGACGGTTTTAGCAAATATTATTGCTGAAAACTACAACGTGCTTGTATATGCAAGAAAATCTAATTCCCTTCATGATATCAATCAGTTAAAATTGCACAGAGGTATTCATATTCATTCCAATGTTACCGCTACTGATGATATTGGTTATATAGCGCGTCAGTGTGATATAATATTTCCTGTGGTGCCATCGTATGCTTTTCGTGCTGTAATACAAGAAATAGAGCCTTTCTTGACGTCCAATCATATCTTAATTCATGGTACCAAAGGATTTGATGTCATCAAAGATATAGACAATCCCGAAGAAAAAATATTTCCATCTGATATTCTTACCATGAGTGAATTGATTGTAAATCAGACGCCTGTGTATAGAGTAGGTTGTATGTCGGGTCCAAATTTGTCTAAAGAAATAGCCTCGCTCCAGCCAGCTGCCACTGTTGTAGCCAGCAAGTTCAAAGAAGTTATACAAATAGGAACGCAAGTGCTTCACAATGATCGTTTTCAGGTTTTTGGAAGCTACGATATCAAGGGAATAGAATTAGCTGGAATTTTTAAAAATTATATAGCTATTGCCGCAGGGGCTAGTTCGGGATTAGGATTGGGGGAAAATGTTAAAGCACTTCTTATCACTCGGGGCATCGCCGAAATGATTGAAATAGGTAAATTCTTAAATGTAGATGCAAAATCGTTCTTAGGATTGGCGGGAATAGGGGATCTAGTAGCTACTTGTAACAGTCCATTAAGTCGAAATTATACAGTAGGCTATCGTATAGCCAAAGGCGAAAAATTAGAAGAAGTCGTTGCGTCTATGAATGAGGCCGCCGAAGGGATAAACACTGTTAAGGTTATCAAAAATCTCTCAGAAACCATGAATATTTCAGCGCCTTTGGTGCAGATTATACACAAAGTTATC
>JBIPMU010000044.1:0-7621 GCA_044377205.1 Chitinophagales bacterium
ATGGTTTGATAACCCGTATTATTTTTGTTAACCAAAATTTGATATTCTTTTACTTTGTCGTTTGGCCATCCTTTATATCCAATCCAACTTAAGTTAATTGTTCCTTTACAATTATCGTCTACTTTATTAAGAAGAACCGGCGACTGTCCAAAGGAGCTTGAGCTCGTTCCATTATTTCCCCCACACTTATCCATGGCTGCTACAGCATATATCAATACTTCTTTGGCAGGATCCGTGTTGCTATCTATATATTTTGAATTAAACCTTCCCTTTACCGTGTCTAAAATTCTTACCTGTGGAACTAGAACAGGATAGCCCCACACTTTATTTTGAGCGCTTGGCGTCCAGTATACAACGGGCTTGTTGTTTTCTATTGTAACTTTTATTATTTCAGGCTTTATAATTTGTGAATTGTCTATTGTGTCTGATTTTTTACTGGTTTGACCTCCACAATTAAAGTCCGACTCCATATAATAAAAGTGGGTAATTGTGGGCGAAATGCCTAAATGTGTATAGGTGTTCTCCAATATATTTGGCTCTGAATAAATCAACGTATAGGGCCCAAAAAAATTTGTAGCATGATATAGTTTATACGAATTAAATGAGCCACAAGAAACCACAGGAGTTTCCCATGTAATTATGTTTTGATTTGTTGTTTTTTGAACACAAATTAACTTTGGGGCATCGTATTGTTGCGCATTTAAATTAATGCATAACAATAATAAAAAAATTATTTCTTTCCATTTCATTTACTAAATAATTACTTTTACCAACTTTTCATAGTTAAACCTGTCTTTACTAATATTGTATAGATTAAGTGAATTATAATTTTTAATCTTTTCTTTATAATCATTATAATCCAATCCCATTTTATAAAATTTTACATAATAAGACAATTCGTTCATGGTGCTATTTGTGTTTCTTGTCCATTGACCATAAAGTTGTTTTTTTGCTTCGTTAATGGTTTTTTTATTTTTATAAAAACGTTCAAAAATCTTTTTTATTTCAATTAACGACGGATTAATGTTTTTTGGTGTCGTTTCATAGGCAATAATCCATGTTGCAAAACATGGAAAAGCAATAAGATATGAGTATATGCCATATGTATAGCCCTTTTTTTGTCGGATCTCTTTCATAAGCTCAGATTGAAAATAGCCGCCAAGCGCCATATTAAGAATTTCAATAGAAATCCACTCGTCAACACAATCAAACTGTAATACTGTGCCAAGTCTAACAGACCTTTGTGTACATTTTTGTTTTTCAGCTAAATAATGGCTCGGATTTAGATTTTGACAAACAGTAGGTTCTTTATATAATTCATGTGTTTCATTAAGGCTATATTTCTCTATTTGTTTTTCTATTAGACTTATATGAGTTTTATGAATGTTTCCCGATATAAAAATTTGTGGTATTGTTTTTTTAAAAAATTGATTATAATAGTCCAGCACTTCTGTTTTTTTTATAAACTCATAATCCGAAGGCCTACTATAATAACCATAAATTGAATTATGGCCATAAATTTTTTCCGAAATTTCTTTATCGCTTTTAACATCATTTTGTAGTTCTTGCTGTTTTAATTCTTCAATATTTTGATTGACTAAAATTTGCCATTCATCGTCATTAATATCTTGCTCATATAATGTTTCAAAGAACAGAGGTAGAACAAGTGCTATGTGTTTTTCCAACACATACATTTCTACGGTTATAAAAAGGGGGGACGCGAAGACTTCAATAGATGCGCCAAAAAAATCAATTGCCGAATTTTGCTGATAAGCCGTTTTTAATTTTGTACCCTTTTTAAAAATTTGAGAAGATAATTGCGCTTGTAATTTTTTAGACTCTAGATGCCTACCTATATTATAAACAAAAACGATTTTAATCAAATCTGATTTTTCATTTAAAACTATCATATGCTAAAAGTCAGATTTATAAACACTTCTTTTTCCATCGGTATATTTAATGACCATGGCGTCTGATATTCCTTTTGAAATAATGGATTTACACATTTCTATTGCCAATAATGGGGATCGGGTTCTTCCAATGTAATATCTATAAAACCCATCTTCATTCCGGACTTCATATCCAGCTAAAAAGGGTAGTTTTTCAAGATTAATTGCTGTGTTTTTAGAAAGACTATATACCTGTACCATAAAATATTCTTCGATTTCTTTTACTGGGCTCTTTTCATCTTCTTCTTTTTTAGAAGTAGCTGTAATAGTAAAGACTCCCGTCTTTTCTTCTTCTCTCTTTTTATAATCAATTTCTGCTCCTTTTGGCTCAAAAACAGGAACCGTTTTAGAAATATAGTTCGGATTTATAGAGGCTTTGTATATGCTGTCTTTAATGCGTGCCTGTTCGGCCTTTAATCTTTTTAATTTTGCCTTATATTCCGCAATTGTGTCTTTGATAAAAAATCTATCTTGATATTTTTTGATTGAATCTCTGCGTCTAATTTCTTCTTTTGAAAGCGGCGGCGTGGTGTCTTTCTCTCGAGTATAAAATAATTTATTTGCCCTTACATTTAATATGCCGTTTTCTGACACTTGATCTGCCGTGTCTAATTTTAGATGTTTTGGATCTAGAGGATCGGTAGCCACTTTTTTCTTTACGGGAGCATAAATTTTTAATTGATCTTCATAAGGAATTATATACCTTTTATCACTCGGGGGCAATTGTCCAAAAGTGGCGACATATTTTTGAAGGCTTTTTTCTATCATACTTTCATTTAGCTTTTGCTGTTCTTGGACTATTGTTTTCCTAATATAGGCCGTTTGTTCAACGTTGGTAACAATTTCATCGGTATAGTCATAATGAAGCTCAGGCAATTTGTCAAAAAAGGCAAATCTAAGGTCGGTTAATGCCACTTTCATATTGGAGTATTGAAGGTAATTTACGCCTATGTTTTTTATATGTTTTTCTTCAATATTGTTAATAGGCACCACCGAAAAACGCTCATTATCTTTAACGGTCCACAAGGGAATAAACCCCATGTCGTGAAGTTTTACCAAATTAGAGCGTTTGTGTTTTTTTAGAACAATTTCGATAATGGCAGATTTGTTGGTTTCTCTAGAATTGCTGTCTGAATTTATAGATCCAATATTATTGACAATAATCTTTTTGTTGCCTCCCGAAAAATTAAGTAGATCGGCCGTGGTAAAACCTTTTTGTCCCGAGCCAACAATTACATCTACACCCAAATTTACAAGCTCTACATTTAATCCGAGCTTCATGGAGTCTGGAAATTCTTTCCAATCCATGTATAAAATTAAATAATCTACCAACATATCTTTAGCCCTTTTTATATCTTTTCTAACACTATCTATGCGGAAGAAATTAACATTTTCCTCGCCAAAATCACTAAAAGCTGAGTCCATGGTATAATTTAAAAAACCTATTCTTATGTCCTTTTTTTCTAGAACCAGAGGAAAGTTTTTCTTTTTATCCATTTCATTATAATATAGCCCCGCTCTATAAAATCCAATTAAATCTAATTTGTTTAGTGTTTTAAAGTTATGATTATCGTTAAGAGATATTGCCCTATTATTGGCCATCATTAAGATATTAAAACCAGAATAACTCAATTCTCCTAAAAATTCATCTGGTGCAGAAAATTCATACTTGCTTAATGGCGAGTAATCGGGAAAATTTGTTTTTAAATTAGCTGCTACAAAATCACTAAAAAAAAACAAGGGTTTAATCTGTCTAAACCAGGTTCGATATGAAATATTTCTATACTCGTCTCTGGAGGTGTGTTTATTATAAAGGTCTTTTGTGTGAAGGATATCTCCACATAACATTAGCCTGAGATAGTTGTTGTTTGTGTCGTTTATCATATCTATCTCCATTTCTGATGAGGTAATACGCATGCCCATGTTTTCAAATTGAGCCTCCAACGAATTGAAAAGACACCAAAGAATAAAAAGAAGTGCTCTTTTATTACTTTTTCTTAAAATACTCATGTATCTTTCTATTGGTATAAATATGTGTTCCGGCTTTATTTTCGCTTGCCGTAGCTATTATCATTTTTGCCAGTAAGCTCGCGGGCATCGCTTTTATTTCTTTCAAAAATCCAATCATTAGAAAATTAAACATTCTTAAAAATGTTTTTGCCAACGATTCTAAAAACCTAAATTCGCTTCGTTTTCCCAATAATACGGATGGTCTAAAAATATGTAATGCTGGAAAACCAATTTTTTTTAACCCCTCTTCTATTTGTCCTTTTGTTTTATTATAAAAAAATAACGACTTGGGGTTTGCTCCTTTGCTACTTATATAAAAAAATTGTTTAACCTTATTGTGGTTTGCTATTTTTGCAATATTAATACAATAGTCGTGCTCTATTTTAAAAAACTCATTTTTATTTCTAGCATGATTCATTGTCGTGCCTATACAATAAAACAGATCATCACATTTGATCATGTCCCAGCTTTTATGAATATCTCTAAAATCCATAAACTCAAATGTGATTTTTGGGTGTTCAATTTCAACATTTCTTCTATTGAGTAATGTTACCTTTTCATAACGGTCGTTTTCTACCAAATGTTTTACGATCTGACTTCCCACAAGTCCATTTGCTCCAAAAACGATTGCATGTTTATTTGACATAATTCTTTTATAAAGATTGCGAAATTATTAAAAATGATTTATAAAAATGAAATTATTTTTCCATCCATATCTAAAATAAAAATTATTTTTGCCAAATATGGTTTATTCTACTTTTCTCTAATTTAATTTATATATGAATAAAATTGCTATTGGCTGTGATCATGCTGGCTTTGAACTAAAAGAACTCTTTAAATCCTATTTTGGCTCTCAGTTTACTTTTATAGATAAAGGCACTTTTTCTATGGATAGTGTGGATTATCCGGATTTTGCTCACCAAGTAGCGGTTGAAGTAGAAAATCAACAGGTGGATTTTGGAGTTTTAATTTGTGGAAGTGCAAACGGCGTAGCGATTACAGCAAATAAACATGAAAAAATTAGAGCGGCCATAGCATGGCTTCCAGAAATTGCCGCACTAGCAAAACAACATAACAATGCAAACATATTGTGTATTCCTGCACGTTTTGTGTCCTCAGCATTGGCTTTTGACATTTTTAACGCATACTTAAGTGCTTCTTTCGAAGGAGGAAGACATCAAAACAGAATTGATAAAATTTCAATTGGTTATTAATTATTTTAAATTATTGCTACCGATTTTATAATATCTATAAGACATCGTCTTAACAATTGTTTAATACTAAAACGATGCTTATATCTTTACTTTTGTTAAAATTTAAAAAATTTATTACTTATGGAGTTTTTTACCATGTTATCAAGCCTAGATGGAGGTTTGCTCATTTTATTTCTTTTTTGTATGGCTACGGTATTTATTTATGAATTTATAAATGGATTTCATGATACGGCTAATGCTGTGGCTACTGTAATCTATACAAAATCATTAACTGCAAAACAGGCTGTATTTTTATCTGGTTTTTTAAATTTTGCAGGAATGGCTCTTTCTGTATATTTATTTGGCATGAAGGTAGCGGTAAAAATGGTACAATTATTGCCAATGGAAAAAATCGCAGACATGAGTATTCACGAAAATATTGCATTAGTAGCGGCGGTATTGGTTAGTGCAATTATATGGAATTTTGGAACGTGGTATTTTGGAATTCCTTGTTCAAGCTCTCATACCATGATCGGTTCTTTATTGGGTGCCATGGTGGGGTTTTTCTTAATTAGTGGTGGTTCTATAAAAGACATAATAGACTCTAAACCTTTTGAAAAAGGTATTGAAGTGCTAGAGTGGATGTTAATTTCTCCATTGTTTGGTTTCACAATTGCTATAGTTTTGGTTTACATTTTTACCAGAACGTTAAAAAAGAAAGCATTATTTAAAGAAGCAAATACCAATATGCCCCCACCAACAGGTATTAGAGCATTATTAATAGGGACCTGTAGTTTAGTTAGCTTCTTTCATGGAAGCAATGATGGACAAAAAGGACTTGGATTGATTATGATTATTCTTATGACTTTTTTCCCTTTAAAATATGCTTTGAAATCTAACTTTTCTAGCAATGAGTCTTTGAAGCATCTTTCTATAATAGAACAAACTATTACTCCTAAAAATATTGACGAAAATCATTATGGCAAAACGATAAAACTAGTTAAAGATCTAAAAAATGATATTTTACTGAGAAATGACACCACTAAAAAAGGTATATTTTTAATGCGAAAAAGAATGACTTCTATTCAAAAAGATTTAGAATATACAATGAAAGAGGAAGAGGTTTTGTCAAAAGACGAGAAAAAAGTATTAAGAGAAGAGGTGAAATATCTTAAATCATATACCGATGGAAATCCTGGCAACGCTTTGCTAATGATGATTGCATTGGCTATTGGTTTAGGAACAGTAATTGGTTGGAAGCGAATTGTTGTTACAATTGGAGAAAAAATTGGTAAAACTCACATGACGTATGGACAGGGAGCAACCGCCGAAATAGTTGCAGCATCAACAATAGGCCTAAGTACGTATTTTGGATTGCCTGTTAGCACTACACATGTACTAACGTCTGGAGTTGCTGGCTCTATGGTAGCCACTGGAGGAACTAAAAATTTACAAAAAAACACAATGACAAGTATTGTTTTAGCATGGATACTTACTTTACCCGTTACTATTATACTTTCATTGGGTTTATATTTATTATTTAGAATATTTATCTAAGTTTTATTTTTAAAACCTAAAAATCCATTTACTCGAAGCAACACAAATAAAAAAAGGCTCACCAATTGGTGAGCCTTTCTAATTTTATTAATTTGTTAATTATTTTATTGTAATATTCAATGTTACATTATCATCAATAGCTTTATCAGCTACTGTGCCAATAATTCCTGAAGCATATTTAATATCATATTTTGTTCTGTCAAATACCAATGTTGCAGATGCAGAAAATCCATTTTTTGAATTAACGGTAGCCATAAAAGCAACAGGTTTTGAAATTCCCTTAATGATCAAATTTCCAGAAACAGCCATTTTTCCAACTTTTGTAGCTTTTGCTGATGTAATTTCCAAAGTTGCTGTTTGATGTGCTGCTACATTAAAGAAATCTTCGTTTTTCAAATGCCCTACCAAGTAAGCATTTTTTTCTTTATCTGCAATGTCAGTACATGTAATAGAATTCATATCTATTACTACTTTTCCATTTTTCAACGTTCCGTTTTCTATGTTTAAAACCCCTTCTTTTACAGAAATGGCTCCTTCGTGGCTTCCACCAACTTTTTTACCCAACCATGTTACTGTTGTGTTTTCTGAAGTTAATTTTACTGCTGAATTTGCACTTTTTTGTGCTGCCACAAATAATGTTGCTGCGATAGCAAATGTTGTTAATACTAATTTTTTCATAAATAAATAAATTTGTACAAAAGTATGTTGAATATTTAAGAGATAGTATAAAACTACATTAAGAAATGTGATTTTTATCTTTTAAAAATTGATTATAAGCAGAATACAAAATAATAATTGGAAGGAATATGCTAAAAAACAATGTAACATACCATTCTTTTTGATAAAAGAATCTAATAAAATACGATAAAATAATAGAACTTGCTATGATTACAAACAAGAAAAAATAATTAT
>JBIPMU010000045.1:0-7572 GCA_044377205.1 Chitinophagales bacterium
TGCGTACCGAAAACGTGTTTTGATGCTTCATCCCGATAAAAATAACAAATCGACCAGTCAAGAGTTTATTGAGTTGAAAAAGGCATATAATTATTTGATGCGAGTATTGGCAAATGATTTCACCGACGAATTACTTTTAAAAAATAAATATAGTAATATTTTTAATGCTGATAAAATCTATAAAGAAAAGATAAAAAGAAATTATAAAAAAGCATCTAAAGCGCAGGTTTCTTATCTTAATAATTCAAAAAAAATACCATTTCAACTCATAATCTTGATTATTGTCTTTATGTTATTATTAATCTTTATATTATATGTATATTAAAATTATTATCTTGGGTTTAATACTAAGTTTTCTAGCCTCATGTAAGTTTACTTCTCCTGAATTTAGACGTTTAGAAACTTGGAAAGTCAATTCTGTAACTCCTTCTGAAGTATCATTATCCAATCAATTGGTGTTATACAATCCTAATAAATATGGAGGTATACGATTACAAGACTTAAACTTAGAAGTTTATGCAAACGAAAAGAAAATAGGCATAGTCCAAAATCCTGATAACGTAAAAACACAAATATCGGGAATGAGTGAATTTTCAATTCCTATTTCAGTTACATTAAAAACATTGGATATATTAGGTGGTATTGGAAGTATTATTGGGATAGCATTGGGAAAAAGTGTAGATATTCATGTAAAAGGGAATCTTGAAGCAGCTGCATTATTTTTTAAAAAACAAATTCCAATTGATTACAAAAAACCTGTATCCATAAAAGATATAAAAAAGTAATCAAAAAAAATGTTTTATTCCATAGCATTTTTTTTACTAAAGAATAAAAAACTAGTAATTAAAAATAAAAAATGTTAATTTTGTTTTTTGAAAAATCAAAATTTATGAATAAATTATTGTTATTTTTGCTTACAAGTCTGTTTATAACTCAAATAATTGCACAAAATTGTGGTACACCCGAAAATGAGAATTGGTTGGAAGAATGGGAACAACGTGGTGGTAGAAGATACCTAAAACAAGGATATATAAGACCTAGAAATACCATATTTATTCCTATACATTATCATATTGTAAGACAATTAAACGGGTCGGGAGGTTTTCCGCTTACTTATTTATTCAAAATGCATTGTGAGCTCAATCAACGTTATGCAAATACAGGCATTCAATTTACGTTGGATACATTTAGTTATATCAATTCAGATACCTATTTTAATTTAGATCAAGCAGCAAATGGAAGTGATGCAGAATCACAAGCCATGTCATTAGCCTTTAATACACTCAATCATTGTAATATATATCTTGTAAATCAGCCTTTACCAGGAAATTGTGGTTATACTTACAGACCTACAGGAGGTAATCCTACAAGACGATCGTCAATATATTTAGCAGCATCATATGGCAATTATACATGTACACAACCTACAAGCACAACATTAACCCATGAAATGGGACACTGGCTTGACTTACCTCATACATTTTGGGGATGGGAAGGAAAAACCTATGTTTCAAGAACTTCTCCAAATATTACATTTCCTAGAAGAGAGAATGTTGCTAGAACGGGTACTCAGGCTAATTGTGAAACAGCAGGTGATATGTTCTGTGATACAGATCCTGACTATGTATCTCAAAGATGGAGTTGTCCTAATACAAAACAATTTATAGATCCAAATAATGTTACTTTTACGCTTAAATCAGATAATTATATGAGTTATTCTTCAGATGATTGTCAATCTAAGTTTTCAGAAAACCAAATAGCTCACATGAATGATGCTATGATAACATTGAACGATCGAAAAGATTTATTGTTATTACCTCAGCCTATCATTGCACCAATGTCAACGGATACTTTCTTTGAACCTAAAACGCATACCATGCGAACTTCAAGAAAAAATTTATTTATTAGATTTAGAAAAGTACTGAATGCTACAAGTTATCATATAGTAATAGCCAAGGGAACTACTGTATTAAATAATTCATTTAATATTACACCTGCATCGGTCAAAATAGATACAATTATTACAGATACTTCTTTGTTGGTTCCTGAGTCAATTTTTACGGCTAATGATAACAGTTATTACTATTGGGAAATGACTCCAATAAATAAAGTATATACATGTACTTCAAGTGGTATTTCTATGCAAAATTTTAGAGTTTCAGCCAATAGTATCGTTTTTAATATTAAAGACGAATCATGTTTTAGTTTAAATGATGGTGAATTATCTTTAAACACAAATACCGGTAATGTAGCTGAGTATAAGTTAAACGGAACTACTATTTTACCTATCCCTTTTTTAAATCTAACACCTGGAAATTATTTTGTTGATGTTAAATTTTCAGCGACTGATATTGTTCGTTCATATTTTCAGATTATAGCTGCTAAAGAAATAATTCCAACATTTACACAAATTGGAAATACTATTACTGCTAATGTAACGGGTGGAAAGCCTCCTTATACATATATATGGAAGAATGGAAAGCCAAATAATAAGTCCATAACAGGTAATCCAGGGGAATCGGTAGATTTAATAGTAGCAGATGCTAATAATTGTGAGTCTGGTACATATACAGCCAAATTCAAATCTAGCGCTATTCAAGAAAGCGAAAAATTTGCTTTGTTTGTAAGTCCTCAACTACTTAATCAAAATGATAAATTAATGATTAATTCCAAATATATTGGTAATATGGATATTCAAATCAATTCAATTGATGGAAAATTAGTTTATCAAAAATCTTTTGAATCTAATCAAAATACAATTACTTTAGATTGGAAATCTAATATGATAGGTGTTTTTATTGTGAATGTAATTACAAAAGATTTTCAGAGAGAAATTAAGGTAGTTGTAAGATAAAGAGATTGTAAATATCAGATTAGTGACTAATAAATAGTAATTTTATTTTTTTCTTTGCCCTGCTAGAATTACAAAATATATTTTTATTCATAATGGGAAACTATTCTACAATTTTCTTATAAAAATAACCTTTTGTGAAATTAGAATCCGAATAGATTTGAACTATATCTTTTAGAATCAAATCGGGTCTTACAGGTCCTCGTTCCCAGAAATCATTCGCTTGATTTGAAGCAACTCGAAGGTTATTGTTAAAACATTTTTTTTCTTTAAAAGCTTTGATCTCATTTGCATAAGGAAAGCTAGCTTCTATTTCATGAAATGAAGAAGCAGTGCCTGTATGGATCCAAAAATTAGCGTTTTGACCATGAATCAATACATCTTCAAATAATACAGCAGTATTCGCCTCACAATCTTTTTCTATAAACAATACACCACCTGCATCATGCAAAAGTTGATTAAATAAATTTTTTGAACAAGATATATACCATTGATTTTGCCATGGAAGTCCAGTAAGTGTTAAGTTATTGTTGATTGATTTATGTTTTGTTATTTTGATGTATTGATTTTGAACAACATTTATTATAGAGTCTGCCTTAGCTTCTTTATGAAAAATAGCCCCAAACATTTTAATCCATTTCGCTTGCTTTAATACGTTGGTTTCTTCATATTCATTGCATATTAAAAATGGAATTTTATATAAGTTCAGTTTCTTAATGAAGTCAGAATGCATTGATACTTCTGTACTTAATAAAATTAAATTGGGTTTTAATCTAATTAATTTCTCAAAATTGACAGATTGATAATCTCCTATGGATGCTATAGCATCATTTTGAGAAATTCTAGTATTGTAAAAATAGTTTTTATTTGAAACAGCAATAACGTTATCTAATAGATCCAATTCATTTAAAAATCCAGCATGTGAAGATGAAAAAATGACAATTCGATTTGGGATTTCTGTTAAATCTAAGCTAGATAATAAATGATATGACTTGTCAAATGTGGAAATTCTTGTTGTATTATTGCTATTTTTATCAATACGAAAAAGGAGTTTGTCCTCTTCTCTATCAAGAACAGGTTTACATCCCAATAATATCCAAAATAGGATTATTAAAGACCAAAAGTGCATGTTATTTTTTTGAAGAATTCCAATTTGAAATTAAGCTTTCCAATATATTCAAAGGCACACTACCGTTTTTTAGCACAATATCATGAAACTCTTTTATATCAAAGTTTTTGCCCATTTCTTTTTTGGATTTTTCTCTTAATTCCAATATTTTCAACATACCTATTTTGTATCCCAATGCTTGTCCTGGCCATAAGAAATAACGTTCGATTTCTTTATGAATATCACCTTCTGCATTGGCTGTATTTTTCATAAAATAATCAATCGCTTGCTCTCTCGTCCATTTTTTATAATGAATTCCTACATCTACTACTAATCTAGCAGCTCTAAAAATTTCCATACTCAATCTGCCAAAATCGGAATAAGGATCTTGATAGAAGCCCATTTCTTTGTTCAAAAGCTCAGCATATAAAGCCCAACCTTCAATATAAGCAGTATTTCCGCCATGCTTTCTAAATTTAGGGATATCTGTCAATTCTTGAGCGATAGCTATTTGCATATGATGCCCTGGAATAGCCTCGTGTGCAGTCAATGCTTCCATTTGGTATTTGGGTTCATCTGCCATATTGAATAGATTTACATAATATCTTCCGGGTCTTTTGCCATCCAATGTTGGATTTTCATAAAAAGCACCTCCAACCGATTGTTCTCTAAATTTTTCTACAGCCATCACTACTACATCGGCTTTTGGAAAAGTCTTAAACAATTCATTGTATTTTAATTTAGTGCTATTGATGTACTTATTAGCATCATCTAGCAATGCTTTTCTGCCAGTATTATCATTGGTATATTGAAATTGCTTATCGGTTCTTACAAATTGGAAAAAGTCTTGCAAATTTTCATTTTTGAAATTTACTTTTTTCATAATTTGCCTCATTTCGCTATGAATTCGTGCTACTTCTTTTTCACCAATAGCAAATACTTCATGGGGTGTATAATTTGTAGTCGTGCTATTTTTTATACAATATTGATAGTATTCATTTCCTTTTGGCAATGACCAAACACCTTGATTTTGAGTTGCTAAAGGTGTTAACCCACTCCAATAAATACCTATGTTTTTATAGGCAGGCAAAACTTTTTCTGCAATAGCTTTCTTGGCTTGCACTATTAAATTATTTTTTTCAGGTTGTGCAATGCTCAATTTCTCAACTTTAGACTTAAAGTCATTTATCAATACATTATCTTCTGAATTTGAAAACATTTTTTCAAATGATGCTATACTTTCTTTTACATAAGGAAATGTAAATTGTGGCGGAAGGATGCCTTTTGCTTTGCTTTTTTCAAGATTTTCAATGGTTTGTTCAAAAGGTTTGTTGTAAGTAGCCAATCTGCTAATATAATCTTTAGCGTCTTGAATCGTGTCAATCGAATGAACATTTATCAAAAATGCGGGCATATCGGTAACCACACCACCCATTTGGTTTAATTCATAATAATAATTCTTCCATTTTTGGCCTTCTTTCATTTTTTTGACTTCATCCTCAAATAGTTTTAAACTCAATTTTGAATTTTCATCTAATTTAGCCGTATCCATCATATAAATACTATCTAAAGTAGCTTTTGCAAATTCATATTCTTTGTCATAAAACTGCTCCGAACGATCCGACCAACTGCCATAAGCATATTTAAGTCCCAATGAAGAAGCAAATTCTGGATTTCGCATCAATCCTTCTTCAAATTTACGATCTAGGAATTCATTAAATTTCTTTGAAATCTCTTTATTATCCTGATTGCAAGATACAAATAATAGCAAAGTTATGATATAGGAAAACAGATTCAATTTACTCATCTTCAATTATTTACTATTTTATAGAGTTTACAATTTGCTTTACAGTCTCAGTATCTAGCTTATCTTCAATATTTTCAATTTTGGATAACTCTTCTAGCATTTTATATTGTTTTTTGCCTGTTTGATAAGCAAATGAATAGGGTTCGTTTGAAAATGAAACATATTGATACATCGAAGTATAATTATAACTTGGATTTTCCATAATTTCATGTTCGATATGTTTGCGTCTCAAAAATTCCTTATCGCCTACTAAATCTCTCATTTCGATGAAATTATCTAATGCCATTTGAGTTATTGCATCTGCATTTTCTTTTCTCAATATTTCATATTCTTTGAATAAGTCCGCTATATTATCATGTTTTTCAAATAATTCATCAAAAATACGAACATCTTCAAAACCACAATTCATTCCTTGTCCAAAAAACGGAACAATTGCATGTGCTGCATCGCCCATCAATGCTACATTATTTTTATGCCATGGAAAACATTTAACTGTAACTAAGGCAGAAGTAGGATTTTTGAAAAAATCTTCTATTAATGTTGGCATTAAATCCATTGCATCGGGAAAATGAGTTTCAAAATAGGTTTTTACTTCGCTTTCACTTGTTAATTCATCAAATGCATTTTCTCCTTCAAAAGGTACAAATAAGGTGCAAGTAAAACTTCCATCCAAATTTGGTAATGCTATCATCATAAACTCGCCTCTTGGCCAAATATGCAAAGCAAATTTTTCAATTAGAAACGAACCGTTGGGGCCAGCAGGAATAGTTAATTCTTTATAACCATAATTGATATAAAATTGTTGATAGTCAAATCTAGGCATAGTGTACATAGATGCTCTAACTCTAGAAAAAGCACCATCGGTACCTATAATCATTTCATCTTTCACTGTAGTCAATTGTTGAGTTGAAGTGTCTAAAAAGGTCGCTTCACTTTTTTGTAAATCTACATTCTGGCAAAAATGATTGAAATGAAAATTAACATTATCATGGTTATCGGCCAACTCTACTAATTTTTTATTCAATTCGCCTCTGGATACCGAATAAATTGCCTCATTTTCTTTGCCATACGGTTGATAGTCTGTACTTCCATCTTTTTGATGAATAACCCTTCCATACATAGGTATAGATATGGCTTCTATTTCTTTTGTCAAACCCACTTTTTCCAATGCGGTCCATCCACGCGTACTCAATGCTAAATTAATACTTCGTCCACCGATATATCCAACGCTTCGCATATCACCTCTACTTTCATAAACATTCACATTTAAGCCTTTTCTTTGCATATAACAAGCTAATAATGAACCTACCAAACCTCCACCAACAATGGAAATATTTTTATTTGAAATCATTTGATTTGTATTTTAGAGGTGCAAATTTATAAATTCTAAGACAAACAAAGAGATTTAAAAAAATGTGATTTTGTATAAAAAAATCATCTCATTTTTTCGATTATAGACTATTTTTACCCTTTAAAATTATTTACGTGAAGGAATTTATAGCATATAAAAAAATAATTGAAGAATATATTGATTCTAATATCCCAAGAATTAGTCCAGCTGAGCTTTATGAACCTTATAAATATCTTTTACAGTTACCTTCAAAAAGAATTCGTCCCATAATGCTATTGGCTATTCATGATTGTTTTCGAGAAATAAATGATGATGCACTTAATTGTGCTATGACGATTGAATTATTTCATAATTTTACGTTGATGCATGATGATATTATGGATAAATCTGATACTCGAAGAGGCATGGCCACGGTTCATAAAAAATACAACGAAAATATTGCTATTTTATCAGGT
>JBIPMU010000046.1:0-7552 GCA_044377205.1 Chitinophagales bacterium
TAGAATGTTACCCAAGGTTTTAATTTCATAAAATCGCCAAAACAGCCACAATCGGTTACTTTCATTTTTGTAGCAGTGAATTCACAAGCAAGACAGCTTCCGCTCATTTTGCAATAACCCAAAAATCCTATGCATAAAAATAGAGAAAGTGAAAGGGCTTGTCTTCTTTTGGTGTCATTATTTAGGAAACTGCTAAAAAGAATTAATAAAAATAAAAACAAGGGGACTAACATCCCCATTTTAGTAATACAATGTCCAGAAAGGTATGAATATCCTGTAAGGAAAAGGAAAAAGATATTGATAGCTAGCATCCCAAATGTAGCTAAAATGGCACGCCATCCTATTAATATTGCCACGCCTAGTGCTATTTCAAACACAATCATACTTACAGAAAATATTACATCAAATTCTTCCATCTTATACCAAAAATCGGCCATGCCATCCTGTGCAAAACTGCCAAAATAATCGTGTAATTTATAAGCTGTTCCAAGTGGGTCAATGGCTTTGACTACTCCCGAAAAAATAAATAAAAGTCCCAAAAATGTTTGTACAAACGTAAGAAAAATTCCATTTGCTTTTTGTTTAAAGAATCTAAATCCTACTATGAATGCAGATACAATGGCGATTCCTATAAATAATTTTTCTACTGTCATTTTTTTAATTTTTTGGTATGTGCAAATATCTAATTTTTAATCCTATTTTTATTAAAAAATTGAATTTTTTTATCTTTTTTATAGAAACTATTTTAAATAGCATCTTGTTTTATTTTCAAATAGTTTAAATTTGTAATTCAAAAATAGATAAATTATGTATCAAATATTGTTTATACTCGTAATGGGAGGTTCTTTTTTAGTACAAATGATGCTAAAAAGAAAAATGGAAAAATATGCACAAGAAGCCAATCCTCTTGGATTGACAGGAAAAGAAATTGCAGAAAAAATGCTAAAGGATAATGGTATTTATGATGTTCAGGTTATAAGTACGCCTGGGCAATTGACGGATTATTACAATCCACAAGACAAAACCATAAATCTATCAGAATTGGTTTATGCATCAAATAGTATTACTGCTGCGGCTGTATCCGCTCATGAATGTGGACATGCGGTTCAGCATGCTACTGCTTATGCTATGTTGGGTTTTAGAAGCAAAATGGTTCCTATGCTTACTATTTCTAGCAAAATTATGCCAATTATACTCATTGGGGGCTTTTTTATGTTAAAGATTAGTCCACTTCCATTGTTTTTTGGAATATTATTATATGGACTTACTACACTTTTTTCATTTGTTACTTTGCCTGTAGAATTTGATGCGAGCAATAGGGCATTGGCATGGTTAGATAGCAAAGGATTGAGCGGCGATAGTTATGACAAAGCAAAAGATGGACTTAAATGGGCAGCCATGACATATGTATTGAATGCGGTAGCTTCTTTGATCAATTTATTGTATTATATTTCAATTTTAAATAATAGACGAAGTTAAAAAATTATGTTTCAAAATATTTCGCAAGAGCAGTATCTTCATATGATTGAAGAGCAGGATGTAGTAGCTATAGATGTTCGGACTGCGCCTGAATATAATGATTTTCAATTGCCAAAAAGTTTGGTAGGATATGATTGGAATTCGGGTGAATTCTACGATAAAATAGATGAATTAGATAAGTCAAAAAAGTTGATTTTTATTTGTAGAAGTGGCAATAGAAGCATGCAAGCATGTATGTTTTTAGCATCGAATGGCTTTGAACACCTTTATAATTTGGAAGGGGGAGTTATGAACTGGAATTAGTGTTCTATTCATGCAAGGATTTTATCGATTTTTTTACTTTATATTTTTGGTGCTGATATATTCATGTGCCAATATCGTAATGCCATCAGGTGGTGAGCGAGATATAGATCCTCCCAAACCTGTAGCTTCTTATCCTGCTGTAAATGAAACAGGATTCAAAGACAATAAAATTGCTATTAAATTCAATGAATTTGTAGAATGGAATAATCCTAATCAAAACATCATCATTTCACCTTTTATTGATGGGGAAATTTTGACAAAAATTCATGGTAAAACGGTTTTTATTCAACCTCGTAATGGTTTTTTGCCCGAAAAAACATATATTATTCAATTAAATAATGCAATCAAAGATCTTAATGAAGGCAATATTTTGGCATCATATTTACATAAATTTTCTTCGGGCAGACAATTGGATAGTTCTAATGTCCGAATACAATTAAAAAATATGGAGAAAGAAGATGCTACGGATGCTCTAATCGTATTTTGCAAGGATAAAAATAGTTTTTTTGAAAAAAAATATGAATATATATCTATGGCTTCAAAAGGGCAAGCGCTTTTTGAAAATATAGATGCCACATCATATTATTTGTTTGCATTTTTGGATAGTAATTTTAATAAAAAATGGGATGAAAATGAGCGTGTAGGATTTTCAGATGCCCGAATTTCACGAAAAGATACGTTCACTCAAATGCTTTTATTTCAGCATACTTTAGAAAAAAATTCAGCTATTGCGGACAATTTTCAATTTGGAAGCTTTGATTTGAATTTTATACAAGATGTCAAAAAAATCGAAATCATTTCGCCAAGACTGCAAGCGATTTTTATACATTCAAAAAAATATAAGATGCTATTTTCTCCTCTTGAAAATATAGGTAAGTTGATTTTTAAAGTTGACGGAATTCAAGATACTATTGATTATAAGGCAAATGATAAAAAAAATAATTTTGAATGGGTGGGCTATGATAGAAATATAGAAACAGAAAAATTGCGCTACGATTCTATTGAGATTCAATGGAATGCAAAAGTGTCAAAAGTAGATTTGAAAAAAATCTATTTAAAGAAAGACACAACTCTTGTAGCGTTGAAAGGTTTTTTTGAAGGAGATAAATGGATACTTACAAATCTTGAACCTAATTCGAATTATACCTTAGTTTTGGATAGTGGGGCAATGTTTGCTTCTAAATATGGTAACAATAGACTAGAGTATTTGTTTTCTACAATAGCGAAAAATCAATTAAAGGAAACCATAAATATTAAAGTAGATGGCGATACAAAAAATGGGATAGTGGAATTGTACATAAATAAAAAACGATTGTTTTTTGATATTTCACAAAATCCAATGATAAGTTTGAAAAATGTAACTAATTCAACCTTGAACTTTACCTTTTTTTATGATACAAATAAAAATGGAAAATGGGATAGTGGTAATGTGAAAAAAGCTGTTCAACCCGAAAAATTGATTCGCAAAGAATTAAAACTAGAAAGCGTTCAGGGGCTGTATACGATTTCGTTATAGGAGTATCAGTTACAAAAATAGAAACCCCCATTTTATTCCAAAAACAGAGGCTTCTAATTCTAAAAAACCTAAAACAAAAACTATTAATGATACAACGAATATGCAATAGTTAATATTGTGGTAGGGGGCTACTTTTTATATTTTATTCTATAAATTTTGGTGCTAAAAAATTTCTATAGAAATAGGACAGTGGTCGCTATGTTCAGCTTCGTTGTGTATTGAAGCCGATTTAAGTTCATTTTTCAATGAATCTGAAATCGAGATATAATCAATACGCCAACCTTTGTTTTTTGGACGAGCGCCTGCTCGGTATGTCCACCAGCTATAGATGTCTTTTTTCTCGGGATGAAACAATCTAAAACTATCATTCATACCATCTTCAAACCATTTATCCATCCAAGCGCGCTCTTCGGGTAAAAATCCCGAACTATTTTTGTTGCCTTTTGGGTCGTGTATATCGATTTCTTTGTGCGCAATATTATAATCACCCACAACGATAACATTATTGTATTTAGCATTTATCTGTTGAATATAATCGTAGTAAAAGTCCAAAAACTTCATTTTGATGTCTTGACGGATATCGCCTGAACTTCCCGAAGGAAAATAGGTATTGATAAGATAAAAATTGTCAAAGGCAAGTGATATAATGCGTCCTTCAAAATCATATAATTCATGATTGCATCCTATTATAACTTCTTTAGGTTCAATTTTGCTTAAAATAGCCGTTCCACTGTAACCTTTTTTTTGTGCACTAAACCAATACGTTTTATATCCCAAGGCCTCAAAAATTGCTTTGGGTATATCTTCGTCATTTGCTTTTATTTCTTGAAAACAAATGATATCAGGATTTTCTTCTTCTATCCAAGAAGTTAATCCTTTGTTCACTGCGGCACGAATGCCATTGACGTTGTATGAAAAAATTTTCATTATATATTAATTTAAAATTTTAATACTATATAACTTTATCCAATCTTTCTTGCAATCGATACATTTCATCGCGGAATGTAGCCGCATCCAAAAAGTCTAGTTTTTTTGAAGCTTTTGTCATTTTTTGCTTCAATTCGGCTATTTTTTGGGTTAAGTCTTCTTTTGAATAACTCACTTCATCTTCGGCGGCTATATTTAGAGGTGATTCGGGCATTATATAGCTACTTTCTCTAATATCAATTACTGAAGTTTGTTTGAAAATTTCATCGTTGGATTTGAAGACCGTAGTAGGTGTAATATGATGCAATGCGTTATATTCTGCCTGAATTATTCGTCTTCTATTCGTCTCGTCTATAGTGCGCTGCATAGATTTTGTAATTTTATCCGCATACATAATTACAAATCCATTTGAATTTCGTGCTGCTCTCCCTGAGGTTTGTGTCAGCGATTTTTCATTTCTCAAAAATCCTTCTTTGTCGGCATCCAAGATAGCGACCAGTGAAACTTCGGGCAAATCCAATCCTTCTCTTAATAAATTAACTCCTATCAATACATCAAAAGTCCCCATTCTCAATCCTCGCAATATTTCTACACGATCCAGTGTGTCTACATCGCTATGAATGTAGCGCGCTTTGATATTTAGATTCCCAAAATATTCATTGAGCTCTTCTGCCATTCTTTTGGTAAGTGTAGTCACTAATACACGCTCATTTTTTTGTATGCGTTTTTCTATTTCGGCGAGTAAATCATCAATTTGATTCAACGAAGGTCTTACATCAATAATTGGATCCAAAAGTCCCGTAGGTCTTACGATTTGTTCTACAATGACGCCCTCGCTTTTTTCCAATTCATAATCGGCAGGCGTAGCTGTTACATATATTTTTTGTTTGGTTTTGGTTTCAAATTCCTCAAACTGCAAAGGTCTATTGTCCAATGCCGAAGGCAATCGAAATCCATATTCTACCAAATTTGATTTTCGCATTCTATCGCCTGCATACATAGCTCGCACTTGGGGCAAGGTTACGTGACTTTCGTCAATTACTACCAAAAAATCATCGGGAAAATAATCAAGAAGACAATATGGACGTTCGCCTACATTTCGTCTATCCAAATAGCGCGAATAATTTTCAATACCACTGCAATAACCAAGCTCGCGCATCATTTCTATATCAAAATTGACTCTTTCCGTGAGTCGTGCGGCTTCTATATGTTTTCCAATGCTTTTCATATAATCCACTTGAAGTTTCAAATCATCTTGAATCTCATGAATACATTGAATGAGCAATTCCTTTGGCGTTACATACATATTTGCTGGGAAAATAGCAAGCTGGTTTTTTGACTCTATCTTTCTGTTTGTCAATGGATTGAAACTTTCAATTTCTTCTATTTCATCATTGAAAAATCCTATTCTATACCCAATATCGGCATAGGGAAGAAAAACTTCTACCGTATCGCCAATTACTCTAAAATTGCCTCGAGCCAATTCACCCGTAGTTCTAGAATATAAAGCATCTACAAGTCGTGCTAGAAAGAAATTTCTAGTCATCTTAATGCCCGTAGCTATCTGTACCACGCCTTTGGCATATTCGTGTGGATTCCCCATACCATAGATACACGAAACCGAAGCTACGACCAGTACATCTCTGCGCCCCGAAAGGAGCGATGAGGTACAAGAAAGTCTCAGTTTTTCAATCTCTTGATTGATAGATAAGTCTTTTTCGATATAAGTGTCCGATGAAGGCAAATACGCTTCGGGTTGGTAATAATCGTAGTACGATACGAAATATTCTACCGCATTATCGGGAAAAAATTGCTTGAACTCGCCATAAAGCTGCGCCACTAAGGTTTTGTTATGTGTGATAACGATTGTGGGACGCTGCACTTGTTCTACAACATTGGCTATGGTAAATGTCTTTCCACTTCCTGTAACGCCCAGTAGTGTCTGATGGTTGATTCCATTCTGCAGTCCTTCCACCAAGCTACTAATTGCTTTAGGTTGGTCGCCTGCGGGTTTATATTTGGACTCTATGCGAAATGGAATCATAGTTGTTTAATTTTTTATAGAAAAATAAATTAAAACCATTTTTTTTCAATCCAAATTGCAATGCCCTCTAAGCGCATGCGTTTGAGTATTTTCTTTTCAAATTTCCAAAAAAAACGAAATTGCCCAAAAATTGAGCCAATTATGACTAAAAGTACCTGATAAATGGGGAAAATAATGATTAAACGAACGGGGATCGCTATCCAACCAAAAGCTTCTTTGGTTATTCCCAGCCCATTTGTAAAAGGTTTGGATAAATACGCCGAAGTAGAGCCTGTAATAGCAAAAACAGTGAAAATAATCAGCACTTCGAAATTGCTTGAAACTTCCCAACGTTTTTTTAGTTTATCTAAAATATTCTGAAAAATCATATTGAATACAACGCCGTTAGGGCTAGTTTTATATTGTGACTCATAAGCATTTCCTGAGCAGCTTTATGGAATTGAAGGGTGCGTTCTTCGCCTTCAAAAGCATTGAGATATTTGTAGCTTTCTGTTTTTTTGAAATCTTCAATTTCTTCAGTAGTTGGGAAATCTAAATTCAGCGCCAACTGCCCTAGATTATTTCCCGTCAGGACCTTACTGTTTTTAATTTCGGTATCCAAAACGTCTATTCCAATACCAATATTGGCTTGAGGCTGTACTATTTCAAACATTTTGGAAGGGTCTAATGCTACGTAATAGCCGCCGCCACATCTTCCAGCTTGGTTTATTTTCAAAGGGTCAATTTTGCCATTCGCATCCAAAACGCGTTCATTGATATGAATTTTTACAACTTCGCAAATGAAGATATTCCCTGAACCGCCCACATTCCCAAACTCTATCACTTGATTGACTTTACATTCAAAATTAACGGGACTTTCGCCTACTCGTGGTGGACGAACAAGCTCCGAAACTAGTTGCGTAAAATTTGCTTTTTCAAACTCATTAATACCTCTTTTGAATTCACTACTCGCATACGAAGTTTGAAATACCATATCGTATTCTACTATGTTGATTACAACTTCAGCATTTTCTTTTATATTTTTATAAGTATCCTTTGTCTCTCCAGTACGTCCGCTTACACTAGCCGAAAAAATCATTATAGGTGGATTGGTACTGAATACATTGAATTGACTAAAAGGGGCTAAATTGACCATGCCATGCTGGTCTACAGTGCTAGCTAGAGCAATAGGTCTAGGGGCTACCGATGATAGCATGAATCCATGAATTTCGGGAAGGGAGAGATCTTTTGGATTATAGGATTTAAAGCTCATGTTGGCATTTTTTATTAATTTTACAAAGATA
>JBIPMU010000047.1:0-7527 GCA_044377205.1 Chitinophagales bacterium
ATTTCGCAACAAAAAAATGAAGTTTATATAGGGAAAAAAGAAGTTTTTGGAGTCTATCTCAAACGTTTTTTACCCGATTTATTAATTCGAATAGTTCGAAAACATGCACCCAGATAGATTTAAGTTCAATTTTTAATAAAATCCTATCCTTCGCTTTCCAAAAGTTCATTATACAAAGCTTCCAAGTCATTTTTCATTTGTTCATATTTTTTATAAAATGAAGGATCTTTTTCGGCTTTTTCTATGAAATCAGGTTCATACATTTTTTCTTCGTACGCTTTGATTTCTTTCTCCAATTTTTCAATGCGTTGTTCCAATTTTGCATTGTTTTTTTGAACAGGCTTACCAGATTGTTGTTGTGGGGTAGGGGCTTTTTTCTCAGGCTGAGGCGTACCGCTTTTTTCCGATTCAAATTGACGGAACGAATCCACTTTTTTCTTTTCCAAAAATTCATCTATAGTCCCTAAATATTCTTTGATACCATCGGGCGTAAATTCGTACGTTTTATTGGTGAGTCCTTGCAGAAAATCTCTGTCGTGACTTACCACGATGAAAGTACCTTCAAAATTTTGAATCGCTTTTTTCAATACATTCTTGCTTCGAATATCCAAGTGATTGGTAGGCTCATCTAAAATAAGGAAGTTATATGGTGTCAACATAAGCTTGCATAAAGAAAGACGACCTCTTTCTCCTCCGCTCAATACGCGTACTTTTTTATCTACATCTTCGCCACTAAAAAGGAATGCGCCCAATAGAGAACGAACTTGCGTACGCATATCGCCTACGGCTTCTTCGTCTATGGTTTCAAATACTGTTTTATTATTATTTAAATCCACCGCTTGATGTTGTGCAAAATATCCTTTGAGAATATTGTGTCCCCATTTCACTTCACCATCATAGCTGTCAATATCATTTGCAAGGACTTTTGCCAAAGTAGACTTTCCCATTCCATTTTTCCCTACAAAGGCTATTTTATCGCCTCTATGTACTTCAAAACTGAACCCTTTGATTACATTTTTATCGCCATAATTTTTCTTTACATCCATGGCTTCCAATATTACTTTACCTGAATGTTGTGCTTTTTGAAATCGAATATTCATTTGAGTATTATCTTCATCTTCTACTTCTATCACCTCCATTTTGTCCAATTTCTTTATCAAAGATTGAGCGAAACTGGCTTTATTGGCTTTAGCTCTAAAACGATCAATATTTCGTTCAATTTGTTTGATTTGTTCTTGTTGGTTTTTAAAAGCATTATTTAATTGTTCTCTTCTTTCTTTTCGTAATTCTAAATATTTACTATAGTTGGCGTTATAATCTTCTATTTTACCCAAAGTTACTTCAATGGTTCTATTAGTTACCGCATCTAAAAAGGCTATATCATGCGATACAAGCATTACAGCACCTTTATATTCTTTTAAGAAATTTTCAAGCCAAAAAATACTTTCAATATCCAAGTGATTGGTAGGTTCATCCAGCAAGATTAAATCAGGTGCTTGAAGCAATATTTTTGCCAATTCTACACGCATTTGCCATCCTCCACTGAGTTCAGTCATTTTCTTATTAAGATCCTCTCGCTCAAAGCCCAATCCTTTCAATACACGTTCTATTTCTGCATCAATATTTGCAGTATCGTGCATGTTGAGTTGGTTTTGAACATCACCCAATCGTTCAATAAGTTTCATATAAGCATCCGATTCGTAGTCTTCACGAGTTTCTAATTGGTGAGTTATCTCTTGAAGTTCTTTTTCCATAGCCAAAATTTGGCTAAATGCGAGTTTTGTTTCATCAAACACCGATTTAGTAGATTTGCTCTCCAAATCTTGACTCAATAAAGCAATACTACAATTGTTTGGCATAGAAATACTGCCACTTTCCGATTTGTATATACCTGTTAGCAATTTTAAAAGCGTGGATTTTCCAGCGCCATTTCTGCCTGTAAGACCAATTCTATCCTCTCTATTGATAAGAAATGATACATTGTCTAGTAAAGCTCTTCCCCCAAATCGTAATGTAATATTGTTAACTGCTACCATCTAATCTATGTACGTTGAAATAAATATATGAAAAAGCTACAAAAATATGCATTTTTAATTTTTTGAAGTAAATCAAATTCTATTTAAAAAAATACTATAATTTTTTTTGTATGTTTTAAGTTTAAAGATATTTTATTATAAAAATTAGAATAATTAATTCAATTAATAAAAACGAATGATAAATGTTACACATACAATCATTGCAAATGGTGCATATGGTAATGCTGTAAGAACATTTAACAAACAATAAGAATTTTATTCTTAAACCATTTTAAGCGAAACATCCAAAGGATGTTTCGCTTTTTTATTTAACATAGAATCAAATTTATTCGCTTATATTTGCAAACCGAAATTCGATATGAATTTATATGCAACCTGAGTCGGAAAAACCACTTTTTTCTAATAACTTGCCTGAAAATCAAGCAAATAATTTTCTTAAAAATTTTTTGTTAATCGCAGTAGGAATGCTAATTGCTTATTTTTTTATGAATAATAAGCCAAAAATAGTAAATCAATCTACAAAATTTGATGAATTGTTAGATATCATTGAGCGAAATTATGTAGATACATTGGATTTTTCCATGATTGAAAATAAAGCAGTAGCCAATTTGTTAGCAACATTAGATCCTCATTCTATTTATATCCCCAAAGAGGATTTGATACAATCCAATGAGCCTTTGGAAGGCAATTTTGAGGGTATTGGAATAGAATTTTTTATAAGCAATGATACGTTGATTGTAGTAGCTCCTATCTCTGGAGGCCCCTCTGAACTTGCAGGTATAAAATCAGGAGATAAAATTATTCAAATCAATGATACTATCGTTGCTGGAAAAAAAATTAGCAATGCCGATGTTTTTAAAAAATTACGAGGAAATAAAGGAACGGTTGTTAAATTAGGAATTATGAAACCTAATTCTAATAAACTTTCACAGGTAGAAATTAAACGGAATACAATACAAGTAAACAGTGTAGAGAAAGGTATTTTACTGAGTGATAAAATGGGGTATATCAAAATTAATTCATTTGGCGAGAAGACCTATAATGAATTTAGAACGGAGCTCGCTCTTTTAATAGAAAATAAAAAAATTGATAAATTGGTTATAGATTTGCGTCAAAACACTGGTGGATATTTAGAAACTGCCGTTTCTATTCTGGATGAATTGATAGATCAAAATAAATTGCTTGTATATACAAAGGGACGAAATTATAATACCGAAAAATATATTACAAAAACAAAAGGATTGTTTGAAAGTGGCAAAATAGCAATTTTAATTGATGAAGGATCCGCAAGTGCTTCAGAAATCATGGCTGGAGCTATACAAGATTTAGATAGAGGTATTGTGGTGGGTAGAAGAAGTTTTGGAAAAGGACTTGTTCAAAGTCAAATTTCCCTAAGTGATGGAAGTGCCGTAAGACTTACTGTAGCTAAATATTATACCGCTTCAGGTAGAAATATACAAAAACCTTACAAAAATAATTTGGAATACGAAGAAGAAATAATAAAACGATATGAAAAAGGTGAATTTTTTGATGATAAAAAAATTAAAAATGAAGATACCTCTATTTTCTATACCCTTTCTGGAAGAAAAGTAAAAGGAGGCGGCGGAATATATCCCGATTATTTTGTATCGTTGGACACCAATTTTGATATACACAATTATTCAATTTTGCGAAGTATGATTCCAGATTTTATATACTCAAATCATACTCAATTCCTGAATTTATCTAAAAATTATTCATCCATTCATGATTTTGAAGCAAAATTTCAAGTAGATGCTACTTTGATAAATACATTTTATCAGTTTGTGAAAAAGCAAAATGTATCTTATAAATTAAATAGGATAAATACGTTTGATAAGAAGTTGAAGATGACCTTAAAAGCATATATTGCCAAGCAATTGTATAAATCTGAAGGATTTTATACAATTACAAATAAAACAGACCAAGTAATCCAAAAATCAATTGAAGTATTAAATAAAAATTAATCCCAGAGAAATATGAACTTTCATCCCTTAAAAATTTCAAAACTAATCAGACTGACTCAAGATGCTGTGGAAATACAATTTGCAATTCCAAGTGAACTTTCATCAAAATTTGTTTTTTCAGCAGGTCAATACATTAATATTCAAATTGAAATTGATGGTAAAAAAGAAAATAGATCATACTCTATATGTTCTTCTGAACGTTCCAATGATTTTATAGCAATTGGTGTGAAACAAATTGATAATGGAAAAGTAAGTACATTTTTGAATAAGCATGTCCAAGAAAATTATACTGTTATGGTATCCGAACCTATGGGTAATTTTCTTTTGAAAAATAGTCAAGCCGCTCAAGTATTTTTTGCAGGTGGTAGTGGCATTACACCTATATTGTCTATGATTGATAGCTTGCTTCATACAACTGCTCAGAATGTTTATTTGATTTTGAGTAATAAAAATGAAGCGTCTACAATGTTTTATAAAACGTTGCAATCTTTTTCTTCGCAATTTTCAACTCGATTTGAATGGAAAAATGTAATGACTCAAAATGGAGATTCGCGAATTGATATTCAAGCTGCTAAGTCTTTTATAAATACAATACCTGACTTTTCAAAATCACAATTTTATGCATGTGGTCCCAATGGCGTTATCAATGCATTGGAAGATGCTTTAGTAGCCTTAAACGTATCAAAAGATCAATTTTCAAGAGAGTATTTTACGGCAAAAGATGCCGAGGATATGGAATCGGCTAGTGTAGCCAAAGGGAATGAAGTACCATTAGAAAAAGGACAAAAGGCAAAAGTTGAAATACGATTTGAAGGTAGGAATTATCAATTTGAGTGTGGATTTAACGAAAAAATTATCGACGCTGCAATAGACGCTGGAGCAGAACCTCCATATAGTTGTATGGTAGCGGCTTGTTGTACTTGTAGAGCTATGGTTAAAAATGGTTCGGTAGAAATGTTAGATAAAGATAGTTTGTCGCAAAAAGAAATTGAAAAAGGGTATGTCTTGTCATGCCAAGCATTACCTAGAACACAAGAAGTTTTCTTGAATTTTGATGAATAAGTTTTGAACGCAATGTGTATATCAAATAAATAATTAAAAATAAAAAACAATAATTTTGTAACTATTATAAATCGTGTAAAATGAAAGAAGTATATATAGTAGCTTATGGTAGAACACCCATAGGAAGTTTTAATGGAAGTTTATCTTCAAAATCAGGAGTAGAATTGGGCAGTATTGCAATTAAAGGTGTTATTGAACGTGCAGGAATCTCTGGAGATCAAGTAGAAGAAGTAATTATGGGTAATGTCCTTCAAGCCAACAATGGACAAGCGCCTGCCCGTCAAGCTGCTTTAAATGCAGGTGCTGGAATGAGTTCAGCTTGTACTACCATCAATAAAGTTTGTGCTTCAGGATTAAAATCAATCGCATTGGCTGTACAATCTATTCAGTTAGGAATTTATGATGTAACTATTGGAGGTGGTTTTGAAAGTATGACCAATTCTCCTTATTATATTCCAAATGGAAGAAATGGTTATAGATATGGAAATGGTGAAATAATAGATGCCATTGTTCGAGATGGTCTTCAAGATCCATTCAAGAAAAATATGATGGGAAATGTAGCTGAAATTTGTGCTAAAAAATATAATTTTAGCCGTGAACAACAAGATGAGTATGCAATAAATTCTTATAAAAGAGCTCAAGCAGCTTATGAAAAAGGACAATTCAAAGATGAGATAATTCCAGTAGAAATTCCTCAAAGAGGAGGCGATTCTAAATGGATAATGGAAGATGATGAGTATAAAAATATCAAATGGGATAAAGTAGCTACCGTAAAGCCTGCTTTTGAAAAAGAAGGAACGGTGACAGCAGTTAATGCTTCAAAAATAAATGATGGTGCTGCAGCTATGGTGTTGATGAGTAAAGAAAAAATGGAATCTTTGGGATTGAAACCCATAGCAAAAGTTATTGGATATGCCGATGCAGAACAAGATCCAGATTGGTTTACGACTACACCTGCTATAGCTATACCAGCAGCTGTAAAAAGAGCAGGATTACAAATGAGCGATATTGATTTCTTTGAAATTAATGAAGCTTTTTCAGTTGTAGCTTTGGCAAATTTACAAGAAATGAATTTAGATATCAATAAAGTAAATGTTCAAGGTGGTGCTGTATCATTGGGCCATCCCATTGGAGGTTCTGGTGCTAGAATTGCTTGTACTTTGGTATCCGTTTTGAAAAATAATAATGCAAAGTATGGTGTAGCAGGAATCTGTAATGGAGGTGGAGGTGCTACGGCATTAGTAATTGAAAATATTCAATAAAATAAATAGAAAAAATAGTATGACACCAGCCATTTTACTTTTAGAAGATGGAAGTATTTTTAAAGGTAACTCTGTAGGAGCTGCTGTAACCAAAATTGGAGAATTGTGCTTCAATACTGGAATGACAGGCTATCAAGAACTCTTTACCGACCCTAGTTATTATGGACAAATGCTAGTGATGACTTCCAATCATATTGGTAATTATGGTGTACATGAGCTAGAACAAGAATCAAGTAGTCCCAAGATTTTTGGAATGATTTGTCGTGAATTTTCTGATAAATCCTCTAGACCTTCGGCGAATGAAGAATTATCTAGTTTTTTTATACGAAATAACATTCCTGCAATTGAAGGAATTGATACGAGATATTTGGTACAATATATCCGAAAAAATGGCAGTATGAATGCTTTAATATCCTCGGATGTAGATAATTTAGATGCATTAAAGAAACAATTGAATGAATCGCCAAAAATGAAAGGATTGGAGCTAGCAAGCAAAGTGAGTACTTCAGAATCGTATGATTTAGGTGATCCTAATGCGAAATATAAAATAGCGGTATATGATTTTGGAGTTAAACAAAATATTTTGAATTGTTTTGTTGAGCGAGATTGTTTTTTAAAGGTTTTTAATGCCAAAACACCTTTTGAGGAAATAGAAAAATGGAACCCAGATGGCTTGTTTTTGTCTAATGGCCCTGGCGACCCCGAACCCATGAATTATGCTATTGAAAATGTAAAAAAAGCAATGGCAAAAGATCTTCCAATATTTGGTATATGTCTCGGACATCAGTTATTAGCCTTAAGTGTAGGAGCTAAAACATACAAACTTCATAATGGACATAGAGGTATTAATCATCCTGTAAAAAATTTGATGAATGGCAAAAGTGAAATTACATCACAAAATCATGGTTTTGGAGTAGATGATGAGTCCTTGAAGCCTTTATCAAATGTAGAAATTACACATTTAAATCTCAACGATAATACTATTGAAGGTATAAGAATAAAAAACAAACGTGCTTTTTCAGTTCAATATCATCCTGAAAGCAGTCCGGGTCCTCATGACAGTAGATATTTGTTTGATGATTTTATAAAAATACTTAAATAGCGCAAATTGTCTATTTTTTTGATTTAGAATATTCAAAAAGCACTATATTTGTTTTTTTCAAAAAAAATCAATGACAAAAA
>JBIPMU010000048.1:0-7487 GCA_044377205.1 Chitinophagales bacterium
AGATGGTGTAACCGTAGCTAAAGAAATAGAACTAGAAGACGCCGTAGAAAACATGGGCGCTCAAATGGTAAAAGAAGTAGCTTCTAAAACCAATGACCAAGCAGGCGATGGAACAACTACTGCTACTGTATTGGCACAAGCTATTGTTGCTCCTGGCCTAAAGGCTCTTGTTAGTGGAGCAAATCCAATGGATATTAAAAAAGGAATTGATATAGCTGTAGCAAAAGTAGTAAGTCATATCAAAGAAACAAGTCAAATGGTAGGCGATGATTTTGAGAAAATCAAACAAATCGCTACTATTTCTGCAAATAACGATTCTGAAATTGGTGGATTGATAGCTAATGCTATGGAAAAAGTAAAAAAAGAAGGTGTTATTACGGTAGAAGAAGCTAAGGGTACTGAAACAGAAGTAAAAATTGTAGAAGGAATGCAATTTGACAGAGGATATGTTTCTCCTTATTTCGTTACAAATGGAGAAAAAATGGAAGCAGATCTTGACAATCCATATGTATTGATTACAGATAAAAAAATCAGTACTATGAAAGATTTGTTGCCAATTTTGGAAAAAACCGTTCAAACGGGTCGTCCATTATTAATCATTGCTGAAGACTTAGAGGGAGAAGCTTTGACTACTTTAGTGTTAAACAGATTAAGAGGAACCTTGAAAGTGGCTGCAGTAAAAGCGCCTGGATTTGGCGATAGAAGAAAAGCAATGCTTGAAGATATAGCTATCCTTACAGGTGGTACTTTGATTAATGAAGAAAGAGGATTTACGTTGGAGTCTGCAGACTTGAATATGTTGGGAACTGCAGAAAAAATAACTATTGACAAAGATAATACTACCATCGTAAACGGTGCTGGAAAATCTGAAGATATTCAAGCAAGAGTTGCTCAAATCAAAACGCAAATCGAATCTACTACAAGCGATTATGATAGAGAAAAATTGCAAGAAAGATTGGCTAAGTTAAGTGGTGGTGTAGCGGTACTATATGTAGGAGCTGCTACAGAAGTAGAAATGAAAGAGAAAAAAGATCGTGTAGACGATGCACTTGCTGCTACAAAAGCAGCAGTAGAGGAAGGCGTTATCCCGGGTGGAGGCGTTGGATATATTCGTGCACTTTCTAGTCTTAATGATCTAAAAGGAGCTAATGACGATCAACAAACCGGAATCGAAATAATTAAAAAAGCAATACAAGCACCTTTGCGTCAAATATGTGAAAATGCTGGTGTTGAAGGATCTGTAGTTGTAAACAAAGTTATGGAAGGCTCTGGAGACTTTGGCTACAATGCTCGTGAAGATAAATATGAAAATATGTTGGCTGCAGGCGTAATTGATCCGGCTAAAGTGGCAAGAGTTGCGCTTGAAAATGCAGCTTCTATTGCAGCTATGTTATTAACGACCGAAGCGGTTATTACTGAAAAAGCAAAAGAAGAACACGCAATGCCTCCAATGCCTGGTGGCGGAATGGGCGGAATGATGTAAAATTATTTTCTTATAAAAAACTTAAAAAGCACTCCAAGAGGAGTGCTTTTTTTATGTTCATAAATACAATTTTATGCTTAATTACAACGGTATATTGTCGTGCTTTTTCTTTGGAAGATTTACCACCTTGTTTTCTAGCATTTTAAATGCTTTTATCAATTTTGTACGAGTATCTTCTGGCAATATTACCTCATCAATAAATCCTCTTGCTGCAGCTTTATATGGATTAGCAAAAGTGTTGGTATATTCCAGTTCTTTTTCTTTCCATGTAGTCTCTTTGTCGCTAGATGTGGCTATTTCATTTTTGAAAATAATTTCTGCTGCGCCTTTTGCTCCCATTACCGCTATTTCTGCGGTTGGCCATGCATAATTCATGTCGGCACCTATATGTTTTGAATTCATCACATCATAAGCACCCCCATACGCTTTTCTTGTAATTACCGTAATTTTTGGAACCGTAGCTTCGCTAAATGCATACAATAATTTTGCACCATTTGTAATGATTCCTTGCCATTCTTGGTCCTTACCTGGCAAAAACCCTGGCACATCCACCAATGTTAACAATGGAATATTAAATGCGTCACAAAATCGAACAAAACGCGCTGCTTTTCTAGACGAATTAATATCTAATACGCCTGCTAAACTACTTGGTTGATTGGCTACAATTCCTATGCTTTTTCCACCGATTCTACTAAATCCACAAATAATATTTTCAGCCCAATCTTTATGAACTTCAAAAAAACTATCCGAATCTATAATGCCATTGATAACATCATGCATATCATATGGTTGGTTGGCGTTGGCAGGTATTATTGTGCTTAGGTCTTTTCTTGTCTCATCACCTAATATTATTTGATAATCCAAGGGTGTATCTTCACAATTTTGTGGGATATACGACATCAATTTTCTAATTCCTTGTATACACTCTACTTCGTTGGCTACTTTGAAATGCGTAACCCCACTTATAGATGCGTGTGTTTCAGCGCCTCCCAACGCTTCGCTGCTAATGTCTTCATGCGTTACGGTTTTTACAACGTTAGGGCCTGTTACAAACATATAGCTGGTTTTCTCCACCATAAAAATAAAATCCGTTATAGCTGGAGAATAAACCGCTCCTCCTGCACAAGGACCTAAAATCGCTGAAATTTGTGGTACTACACCACTTGCTCTTGTATTTCTATAAAAAATATCGGCATAACCCCCCAAAGACTGAACTCCTTCTTGAATTCTTGCGCCACCACTATCGTTTAACCCAATTACAGGTGCGCCATTCTGAACGGCTAAATCCATAATTTTGCATATTTTTTCGGCGTGGGTTTCGGAAAGTGACCCTCCAAAAACGGTAAAATCTTGAGAAAAAACATATACAAGCCTGCCATCTATATTTCCATATCCTGTAACCACTCCGTCTCCCAAATATTTTTCATTTTCCATGCCAAAATCGGTGCATCTGTGCTCCACAAACATGCCTATTTCTTCAAAACTTCCCGAATCTAAAAGCAATTCTATACGCTCTCTTGCTGTCAACTTCCCTTTCGAGTGTTGGGAGTCTATTCTTTTTTGACCACCGCCCAACTGAGCAAACGCCCTTTTTTCTATCAACTTATTTACTGCGTCCATTTCTTCAATATTTATAAGATTTACAAAACTAATTTAAAAATAAAAAATCCACTCTTTTTTTTAGTTGTATAAAGATTTTTTATAGAAAACGGTCTATTCTAAATAAAAAAGGCAACTTGCATTACTACAAGTTGCCCATTCTTATGTTTTTAATCTTCTTAACAGAAATGCTCAAACACTTTTTTCCAATGCATTCCTATATTTTCGGCCATATTGCCTTCTATCTGATGACGCTCCACAAAATGAACCAATTCTCCATCTTTGAACAATCCCATGCAAGGGGATGATGGTGGATATGGAATGGTATATGACCTAGCTTGCTGAACCGCTTCAGTGTCCACTCCCGCAAATACCGTTACCAAATTGTCAGGCATTTTTTCACTATTATTTATTGCCCATTTTATGCCAGGACGAGCTGCTCCTGCTGCACATCCACATACAGAGTTTACTACCAAAAAAGTAGTTCCTGTTTGTTTTTCTAATATATCGTCCACTTCTTGAGCATTTTTCAATTCTTTGAAACCCATTTCTACTAATTCTTGTCGCATTGGCGCTACTAATTCTTCTGGATACATATTTTTTAGTTTTTTCATTTAAAAACATATTGGAATTAAAAAAAGTTCATATTTTTGATTTTTATACTCTTTTGCCCATGAAAAAAGCCATTATATTCCACAACAATGCGTGCGGAACTAGTAGAAAAGTTCTAAATGTTTTGAAAGAACTTAATTTTGAAATAGAAATTAGAGATTACATAAAAAATCCTCCTTCGATAATTGAACTTAAAGAAATATTGTCAAAAGCTGGGTTGTCCGCCATGGACCTTCTTAGAAAAAATAACAAAATATACAAGGAGTCTTTTGAGGGAAACGCCTTTACAAATGACGAATGGCTAATTGCTATTTCGAAAAACCCTAGTATTCTTGAACGACCAATAGTAATTATAGAAAATAAAGCCATTTTAGCTCGACCGGCAGACAAAATAAAAGAGCTTTTTAGACATTAGCCCACCCATTTGACCAGAAAATAGGTATAGTATTTGTGTTGTCCACTCTTAAAATTGTAAAACTAATCAAACCATACGCCGCTCACTGTATCTTGTGAAGCGCCTGTTACTGTTGCAAAAACGTTTGCCTTGTTTTCTATTTTTCGAACCCCAAAAAAGCACATAGCAAGCGCTTCTTTGAAATGAATAAGTAATTTATGGGGAACTACGATTTCACATTTTGTTTGGGCTTGTAATCGTTCAATCAAAAATTGATTGCAAGCTCCACCTCCTGTAACCAAAACATTGTTTTGTTCTTCGTTAGAAAATGTTTTTATAATTTGAATAGCTATGTGCTCCGTCAACGTTGCTAATATGTCATTTATAGATAATGGAAACGAATCAATTAATGGCTTATATTCATTTAAAAACATTCCATTATCTATACTTTTTGCTCCTTTGATTTGATAAAATTCAATTTCATTTAGAGAATCTAAAAGAGGCACATATATTCTGCCCTTTTGAGCAAATGCGCCATTTTCATCATATTCTTTTCCTAGTAATTGAGCATAAAAATTTAGCGCCTGATTACAGATACTTATATCATTGCTATAAATTTCATTTCCTTTTTTTTCTGAAATATTACAAATTCCACCAAGATTTAAACAATATTTATATTCTGGAAAAAGATATTTATCGGCTACAGGCACAATGGGCGCTCCTTGACCTCCAAATGCCACATCTTTTAGACGCAAATTTCCCAACACTTTTATTTTCAACTTTTGAGCCAATAATTGATGGTTGGAAATTGCATGTGAAATACCTTCGTTTGGAAAATGAAAAACAGTGTGTCCATGATTAACAATAAAATCTACTCTTGTGTCTTTGTTTTCATTTAATAGCGAAGTAACTGATTCCGCAAAAAAATGAGTTAAACTATTTTCTAGCTTCAGTAAATCATAAGAAGATAAGGTTCTGCTTATTTTTAGTTTTTCATGCAACTCCTCTGAATATGTTATGGTTTTGGCGGTTTTAATTTCAAACAAATATTTCTCGTCATTTGAAAAAATTTGGGCTAAACATATATCCAGCCCATCCAAAGAAGATCCGCTCATCAGCCCAACGACATTATATGTTTTCATAATTTATTTTTTTTGAAGCGAAGTAGCATATATACTAACAGCTTCTATTTCTTCTGAAGTCAATATATTTTTATAAGCCGTCATGGCTCCTTTTCCATTCATTACTTGATTTACAATTTCTTGTACACTTTTACCACTTTGTGTCAAATCTTTGGCACCTGCAAAGCCTAGCTTTCCATCCACGCCATGACAAGAGACACACCTTTCTTTATACAATGTTTTGCCATCAAGGGGGGCAGCATTTCCTGCAACATTTTGTGGAATATCATTTTGACACGATACTATAAACAATAAGAATACCGCAGCACCAAGCCTTTTTTTCATGATAATAATTTTATACAAAAATACACTCTTTATGATATATAAATTGAATATTTTTAAACGCCTTTTGTTTTATATTCAAAGTTAAAGTTGGTTTTCATACCTTTGTCGTCAAAACCAATTTTAATATATGCTTTCGACAGCTCATTTGATAGACTTAACGCTTTTACGACCCAATGCAACTAAAGAAGAAATCCTTTCTCTCTGTCATATAGCTATAAGTAAAAAGATAGCCGCGGTATGCGTATCTCCCTTTTATACTTCCTTTGTAAAAAAAGAGCTATTTAATACCTGTATAAAAACATGTACAGTTATAGGCTTCCCTAATGGGAACCATACAACAAAGAATAAAATAGCTGAGCTCAAAGAAGCCATAGATAATGGAGCCGAAGAAATTGATTTTGTAATAAATAGACATATGGTTTCTAATGGCGAATTTAATGACATAAAAATCGAAGCATCATACTTAATTGATTTGTGTAAACAAAAAAATGTTGTTTCTAAATGGATAATAGAAGCCAGTTGTTTGAGCTATGAAGAAATTCAACAAATATGTGAAATAGCCAATGAAATAAAGCCCGACTATGTGAAAACAAGTACAGGATATTTTGGTGGTTGTACATTAGAGGACGTTATACTATTGAGAAAATTATTGCACCCCACAATAAAAATAAAAGCTTCAGGAGGGATTAAAACTCTTGATTTTGCATTAAGTCTCGCTCATGCCGGTGCCGATAGACTGGGTACATCTAGCATTGATGTTGCAATCTAATTTATTTCAATAAAATTACGTTACCAGTTTTTGTTTGTAACTTATTGTCATTTCCGATATAAGAAATTACATATATATAACTGTCTTCGTCGGACAATTCTCCTTTGTTGTTCGTTCCATTCCAGCCTTGAAAGGGGTCATTGGTTTCAAATATTTGAATTCCCCATCGATTGAATATTTTCATATTAAATGAGGCGATGTTTGACCAAAATACAAAAAATGGTTTAAATGAAGCATTAATTCCATTAACCTTAAAGGCATTGGGAATATGGACGATAGTTCTGTCTGTAATACAGGAAAATGAAGAAGTAACCGTAAACGATTTGTTTTTTAATTCGGTTGTTGTATCAAAGATAATATCTGTTTCTAATTTATAACAAAAAGATCCTTGCGTAGAGATGTCATTTTGAATGTCATGCTCATACGAAAAGGTATTATTGGCAAGGAAATCTTTTAATAGTTCAAAGTTTCCGGTCCCTTTTTGAACATAAAGTCTTTGAGCTCTTATTGTGTATTTTGTTTTGAGTTCTGGCGCAACTGGCTTCGTCCATTCTAAATAATTATTAAACAATCCCGTTTGTTTTACGCTTAAATATACCGTCAGGGCTTCTATGCCTGTTAGGGCTTCATTACATTTATCAATAAAAGAAATGGAGTAGGTGTGCTGAAATGACGTAGGGGCCGTATTATCGATATATGAATAAAATCCTCCGCCTTCTTTAATGGGATTATTAATTAATAAAGAATTAAATATATCTCCCGAACGATTGTTTTGTACTACGGAAGTAAAAGATTGAAATTGAGCTGTGCTATCACAAAACCAGGTTAATTTAGCTGTTGTAGGCGTCTGATAACTTACGCTTACCATTTGCAACAACTTTGGTTTTTGAATTTTCTCTGATTTATAACAAAATTCATTTGAATATGAAATTATGGTGTCTGTTGTGGGATGAATCGCTTTAATTTTGATACACAAACTGTCTCCATAATTAAATTCATTATAAATTAAAGATGTATTATCAAACGTATGGGTAGCAATGGTTTGATAACCCGTATTATTTTTGTTAACCAAAATTTGATATTCTTTTACTTTGTCGTTTGGCCATCCTTTATATCCAATCCAACTTAAGTTAATTGTTCCTTTACAATTATCGTCTACTTTAT
>JBIPMU010000049.1:0-7469 GCA_044377205.1 Chitinophagales bacterium
AAGGAAGTCAACAAAGAAGAAAATTTGGAGAATGAAAAACCAAAAAGGAAACGTATCTCAAAACCTGAAGAAACCAATAAGTTAGAAGATGTAGTAGAAGAGGCTCCAAAAAAAATTGTTCTAAAAGAGAAGAAAAAAATCAATGAAGTTGAAGATATTTCAAAAATTTCAGAAGTTGAATCATTATCTCTAGCGGAGGATGTCTCCGAAGTCATTAATTCAGATTTCAATAAAGATAAAATGGGAAAGAAGCCCTTCAAACCCAATATTAAAGGTTCTAAAAAGAAACAAGAATCAGATCTTTTTAGGGTATCTGAAGATGAGATGGATAACGAAATTATGCCAGCTAATGAAGTAGAGCAACCTCTAGTAGTGATAGAGCAGTCGCAATCTGAGGTTTTTACCCCTATTCAAGAAGTTCAAGCGAATCCAAATGAGATGAAAAATCAAATATTGGCCGAATTGGAAGGGATTGTAAATTGTGAGGGGGTTCTGGAAATTACTAATGAAAATTTTGGTTTTTTACGTTCAGCTAATTATAATTATTTGCCTTCGCCAGATGATGTATACGTAGCGCCTTCACAAATACGTGCTTTTGGACTCAAAACAGGAGATACTGTAGTAGGGCCTATTCGTCCACCAAAGGAAGGAGAGCGCTATTTTGCCCTTCAAAAAGCATTATATATCAATGGAAAAACGGTAGAAAAGATGCGTGATCGCGTACCTTTTGACTATTTGACACCATTATTCCCTTTTGAAAAATTAAAGCTATCGGTAGATGGGGATTCTAAAAATGTAATAGGGCGACTTGTTGATTTATTCACACCCATAGGGAAAGGACAGCGAGGAATGATTGTAGCGCAGCCAAAAACAGGTAAAACTACCGTATTAAAAGACATTGCTAATTCTATTGCTGCCAATCATCCCGAGGTTTATCTTATCGTATTGCTAATAGATGAGAGACCTGAAGAGGTAACCGATATGATACGAAGTGTAAATGCAGAAGTAGTTGCTTCTACATTTGATGAGCCTGCTGAGCGTCATGTTCGTATTTCTAATATTGTACTTCAAAAAGCAAAACGACTTGTAGAAAGTGGACACGATGTTGTTATTTTATTGGATTCTATTACACGTCTTGCTCGTGCATATAATACCGTAGCGCCTTCCTCTGGAAAGGTCCTTTCGGGTGGAGTAGAGGCAAATGCTATGCAAAAACCAAAACAATTTTTTGGTGCAGCTCGAAAAATTGAAAATGGGGGCTCCCTTACTATAATTGCTACAGCATTGATAGATACAGGTTCTAGAATGGATGAGGTAATTTTTGAGGAATTTAAAGGAACCGGTAACTTGGAACTTCAACTGGATCGAAAATTAGCAAATAAGCGAATTTATCCAGCTATTGATATTGTACAATCTTCAACTCGAAGAGATGATTTATTGCTTGATAGAGAAGTATTGCAACGTGTACAAATTCTTCGTCAACAAATGGCAGATATGAATACAGATGAGGCGATGCAGTTTGTCCTTAAACATATGCGTGGCACCAAAAATAATGAAGAGTTTTTGACGAGTATGAATAGCTAAATAATAATTTAAATTGTTATAAAAAAAAGCGCCTCATTTTTGGAGGCGCTTTTTTTATATATGTAAAAATTCTGAAATATAAAATTTCACCTTTATTCCTCCAATAGCTTTATCCCCATTTTCGCCATAGATAAAGCGCCAATCGCTAGCGCAGCTTCATCAATATCAAATTTAGGATTGTGAACCGTAGCTGTAATATTTTTTGAAGTATTGCCCGTCCCAAGTCTAAAAAAAGAAGAAGGAACCATATGTCCATATGCCGAAAAATCCTCTGCTCCCATTCGAATTGGCATTTCTACTACATTTTCCTTGCCTAGAATTTTACTAGCTGTATTTTGGATAATTTCTGTAATGTTGTCGTCATTATTTACATAAGAAAGCCCTTTGGGAATGTCTACTTCACAACTTCCGCCAAAACTTTCAGCAATATTTTGGCTAATAGAATTAATTTTTGAATGCAAAACCTCACGCCACGCCTCGTCAAAAGTTCGTAAAGTTCCTTTCAACGTTACTTTTTCGGGGATGATATTTGTAGCACCCTTTCCATGAATATCGCCAAAACTCAATACGGTAGGCGTAGTAGGATTGCTGTATCTACTCACCAATTGTTGTAATGCTACAAGAATATTTGCAGAGATAATAATAGGATCAATACATAAATGTGGAGATGCAGCATGACCCCCTTTTCCATGAACGGTTATGTATATTTCATCGGCGCTAGCCATAAATTTTCCCTTTCGAAAACCCAATTTCCCCGTTTCTAATTCTGGCGTCACATGAAGTCCTATGATAGAAGATACGATAGGATTGTCCAATGCGCCAGCCTCAATTAACGCTTCGGCGCCACTAGGTTGTTTTTCCTCACTGGGTTGAAATATTAGTTTTATAGTTCCTTCAAAATCCGCTCTATGTTCCCACAAATATTTTGCAGCTCCCAAAAGACATGTACTGTGAACGTCGTGCCCACATGCATGCATAATGCCCTCTTTGGTGCTCTTGTATTCGCAAGTATTGGCTTCTTGTATAGGTAGCGCATCAATATCTGCGCGTAAGGCTACACATTTTTTAGTGGGATTTTTCCCTTCTATCAAAGCTATAAGTCCTGTTTTGAGGGGCTTTTGAATGGCGGTAATACCTATTTTTCGTAATTCCTGCTCTATATATGCAGTTGTTTCATATTCTTCCCAGCTCAGTTCTGGAAATTTATGCATATGTCTTCGCCAAGTTAGCAAAGATTCGTAATATTGATTTTGAAATTGCTCTAAATTCATATTGCGTTTATTTTATGGTATTATTTCTATTACATTTCCCATTTTACATAGTGGATATGACTGCCCATTCCCTGATGCAGTTTCTCATAGTAGGTTTGAATACGAAGATAATCCTCTATTTTTTTATTGCTTGCATAGATATCTTCCAGACATACATGTATTTTCTCGCCTCTGCCATCCAAAACTCCTACTCCGTAGCGAAATAGACGCATATTGTCCGTTTTGAGATGATACATAATTTTTTTTGTAGCAAAATGCGCCTTGTAATAATCCAAAAATTTAGGAGAAACCAAGCGATTTCTTCTGTCTGAAAAACTAGGAAAAGGATCTGGAAATGTAATCCAAACCTCTGAAATTTCATCTTTTGCAAAAAAATGATGCAATTGGTCTATGCCCGTACGAACAAAACACACGTTTTTCAATGCCTCGTCCAGCGCCATTTGAGCTCCCGAGTATATTCTATTTCCTTTGATATCCACACCTATATAGTTGGTGTTTGGATTGCGGCGAGCCAGCTCCACCGTATATTCCCCTTTACCACAGGCCAGTTCAAAAACAATAGGATTTGTATTCTTAAAAATATCCGAATGCCACTTGCCACTTGTAGATACTTCCTTGCCACATGAAATCAAAACAGGATTATGAAATGAATTGTTTTCAAATACATGGGGCATATGGTGAATGGCTTCAAATTTTGCAAGCTTGGATAGAGACATAACAGTATGAAAAATTGTATTTTGCAAATATAAGCATTTGATTTCAAATCAAAAAACCTGGTTTCTTTTAATTATATATAACGTTTAAGTTATGATTCTTGGTATTTTTGCATTCAGCTCCTTTTCCATATTGTCAATTTCTCTATTATTTCATATCTTTGTCTTTTTGAAGCAAAAAGGATAAGGATTTGACACCATACCAACTTTTAATAGCCAAGCTACAAGACTTTATCAAAAAATACTATCAACAAAAATTGATTTACGGTATTTTGATGATGGGGCTTATTTTGTTGCCACTTTTTTTGGTGTCGTCTACGCTGGAATACAATTTGTATTTGTCGGGTGGCCTACGTGCCGCTATTTTTTGGATATGGATTTTGGTGCTTTTGTGGGCTTTGTTTTTTTATATTATCAAGCCTTTGTACCATTGTTTTTATTCACAGCATAGCCTCGATTACAAAAAAGCTTCTGTAATCATTGGCGCGCATTTCCCCGAGGTAAAAGACAAACTTCTAAACGTACTTCAACTCAATGAACTCAAAACGTCTATAGCTGAATCGGAATTGATAAATGCGGCTATTGAACAAAAAATAAATGGACTCAAATGGATACAATTTTCCAAAGCGATTGATTGGGAAAAGAACAAAAAATTGCTTACATATATCAGCATTCCGTTGGCAATCATATTTTTGATATTGTTGTTTTTTCCTTCGTTTATCCAAGAGAGTACGCACAGAATCATTCATTATGACCAACATTTTGAACCCAAAGCGCCTTTTGATTTTAAATTGCTCAATTCAAATTTGAAGGTAGTAGAATACGGCGATTTGGAAATTCAAGCCGAGTTTGCTGGCAAGTCCTTACCCAATGAAATGAATCTATTTTTTGGGGGTAAATATTTCCCTATGAAAAAAGATAAAAATGGGACGTTTAGAGGCGATTTGAAATATATTTCCGAAGAGCGTACGTTTCAGCTAGAAGGTGGAGGTTACAAAAGTCAAGTATATGAAATTAAGGTAGTGCCCAAGCCTATTGTGTCGGTGTTTGAGTTGATAATTATACCGCCGAGCTATACAGGACAAAAATCTTTTTCACAAAAGGATAATGGGGATATTTCGGCGCCTGAAGGAAGTACGATTATATGGAAATTTGATACGAAAAGTGTAGATGCTATTCAATTTATTTTTCCAGCATCTAATGTTTTTGCACAAAAGTTTGCAAATGGATTTGGGCTCAAGCGTGCTTTGAAAAATATTACCTCTTATGCGGTAGTGATTGGGAATAAAAAGGTTTTGAAGAAAGATACGATGCGTTTTGCGGTGAATATGCTGCCCGATCAAGCGCCTTCTATTTTTGTAAAAGAATTCAAAGATTCGGCGCGCAATCTCAATTATTATGCAGGCGATATTGCCGATGATTATGGTTTTACGAAATTGCAACTTGCGGTAGAGTATGAAGCTAATGGAAAACGATATACCTTGCGATATAATTTGCCATTGCAGGGCAATAAAAATCAATCGTTTCAAACGCCACTACAACCTTATTTGGAAAAAATTCCTGTTGGGACTAAGGCGAGCTATTATTTTGAAGTGTTTGATAATGATGTGGTGAATGGATTCAAATCCACACGTTCGGAAATATTTTCGCTCTATAAACCTACGCTAGACCAGCAATCAAAAGCCCTTGATGCAAAATCTAATGCCATTAAAAGCGATCTTTCGGGTGCGCTCAAAGAGGCAAAAGATTTGCAAAAAGATATAGAATCGCTCCGAAAAAAAATGCTTGAAAAGAAGCAGATGGACTGGAATGATAAGCAACAATTGGAAAATTTGCTCAAAAAACAAAAAGAACTTCAAGAAAAAATAAAAGATACCCAGCAGGAATTGAAGGAAAATTTTGAGAAGAAAAATGAACTGACGCAGCAAGATAAAGATATTTTGGAAAAACAAAAACAACTGGAAGAGCTCATCAAACAAGTGAGTAGTCCTGAGATGAACGAAATGCTGAAAAAAATGCAGGAAATGATGGAGCAAATGGACAAAAAAGATTTGCTGAATCAACTAGAAAAAATGGACGATAAAAGCGAAAAGCTTGAAAAAGAGCTGGATAGAATGTTGAATCTATATAAAAATTTGGACTATCAGCAAAAAATGAAAGATGCTCAAGACAAGTTAGACAAAATGGCTGCAGACCAAGAACGATTGAGTAAAGAGTCTGAGCAGAATATAAACAATGCCGAGAAACAGAAAGAGTTGAATAAAAAAATGGATGAGGCAAAAGAGGATTTGAAAAAATTGGAAAATTTGAGCAAAGAACTCAAAAAACCAGCTGACGAAAAAGCATTTGACGATATAGAAAAAGATTTGAATGAGGCCGAAAAAGAACAAGATGAAGCCAAAGAAGAATTGGAGCAAAATGATAAAAAAGATGCAGCCAAAAAACAAAAAAAGGCTTCGGACAAGATAAAAGAAGCGTCAGAAAAATTGAAAAAAGCAGCCAAAAAACAGAAAAAACAACAAAATAAAGAAGATGCTGCAGCAATGCGTCGCTTGCTTGAAAATTTGATGTATCTGTCGTTTGCACAAGAAAAATTAGTGGAAAATACAAAAACTACCAATATTCAATCACCTGTGTATCCAAAAGTGATACAAGAGCAGAAAAAGATTAAGGATGATTTTGGGATGATAGAAGATTCATTGTATAAATTAGCTTCAAGACAGAATGTAGTCAAAAAAATAATTTTTGAAGAAGTCGAAAAAATCAATGGTTTTACAAAACGTTCTATAAATTTCTTGACCGAAAGACAAGTGCCAAATGCGATTCCGCAAGAGCAATTTGCTATGACTAGTTTTAATAATTTGGCATTGATGCTAAGTGAATCGCTTCGAAAAATGAATGAAAATGATGATGACGACTCCGATTCAGATCAATCTTGTGATAACCCAAAGAAAAGTAAAAAGAAAAAACCCGCAAGTGCTAAAAAATTGGCCGAAATGCAGCAAGAACTCAACCAGCAATTGGAAAATTTGAAAAAACAAATGGAAGGTAAAGAAAATCCAGGTGGGGGAATGCCAAGCAAAATGAGTGGAGGAAAAGAAGGTATGAGCCAACAACTAGCAAAAATAGCGGCACAACAAGCCGCCATTCGTAATGCCTTGAAAGAATTGGAAAATAAAGCCAATCAGCCAGGCAAAGATGGCAAAAAGCCCTTGGGTGAAGGGTTGGGGGATATAATTCAAAAAATGGAGCTAACCGAAAAGGAAATAGTGAATAAAAAAGTATACAATGAAATGCTGAAAAGGCAAAAAGAGATTGAAATAAAATTGTTGGAGGCAGCAAAAGCTGAAAGAGAGCAAGATGAAGAAAATAAGCGTGAAAGTCAGTCCACAAAAGAAATTCCAGCACCTATTCCAACCGATTTGAAAAAATATTTGGAACAAAAAAAAGAAAATGAAAATAATTTGAAGAAAAATCCTGTTGGATTAACACCTTTTTATAAGTCTTTGGTGGAAAAATACTTTGAAATGTTGAAGTAAACCGTTTTACTTTTGCAAAATTGTTAGAAAAAGAATAAGAAATGATTAAAAAACAATATATAGTAGCGATATTAATGTTGCCTTTTGTACTTTTTGCTCAAAAAGCTACTCGAGAGAGTTATGTCGTAAAACATTATAAATTGGCTATTCGTGAGATGAATTTGTATAAAATTCCAGCATCGATTACCTTGGCGCAAGGTATTATAGAGACGAATAATGGCACTTCAAGATTGGCTGTAGAAGGCAATAATCACTTTGGGATAAAATGCCAAAAGGTATGGACTGGACCTACCATGACACATGATGATGATGCCAAAGGCGAATGTTTTCGAGTATATACTTCATCAGAAGAATCGTATCGA
>JBIPMU010000050.1:0-7448 GCA_044377205.1 Chitinophagales bacterium
ATGAATCCAAAAAACAAGTGCTTTGACTGTCATTTTACACCTGATTTTACAGGAGATGAATTTAAAAATATTGGACTATTTAATGGAAAAGACCTGAATGATAGCGGACGTTATATCATTACAAAAAATATAAAAGATTTGGGGTCTTTTAAAGTACCTGGACTTAGAAATATAGCCATAACCGGACCTTATATGCACAATGGAATGTTTAAGAGCTTAAAAGAAGTGATTGCTTATTATAATAATCCAAAAGCAAAAATACAAGATGCCATCAATACAGACTCGCTATTGCATAAACCACTTTTAATGACGGAGAATGAAATGATTGATTTGGAAGAGTTTCTAAAAACCCTTACCGATCCAATCTTTGTTAAGAAAAAACCCTAATTAACAAAAACTTAATATTTTTGTATCCCATTTTCAATCAATAATTCAAAGATATATGTCAAAATTTAGTACATTTAATTTCAAAAATATTAGAGCCTTGGTACGTGTAGATTTTAATGTGCCATTGGATGAAAATTTTCAAATAAAAGACGATACACGAATTCAAGAATCTTTGCCTACTATCAAAAAAATATTGAAAGATGGCGGCGCAGTTATTATTATGACCCACTTTGGTAGACCCAAAATTGCGCTACAATCTGTAGCTATGGGCTGCGAGCTTAAATATTCAACTCAGCATTTGTGTAATCATTTATCACAGCTTTTGAGTACAGAAGTATTATTTGCCGACGACTGTGGTAGTGAAGAAGCATATAAATTGGCTAAAAATTTACGGGGAGGGGAAGTACTATTACTCGAAAACACCAGGTTTTACAACGAGGAGACCAAAGGCGACGATGAATTTGCGCAAATGCTAGCCACCTTGGGCGATGTATATGTAAATGATGCCTTTGGATCGGCACATAGAGCGCATGCAAGTACAGCTATTGTAGCTCAGTATTTTGAACCAAAACAAAAAATGTTTGGGCTTTTAATGGAAAAAGAAATCGAAAATGCCAACAAAGTCCTAAAAAATGCAGAACATCCTTTTACGGCAATTGTAGGAGGCGCCAAAGTGAGCGATAAAATATTAATTCTTGAAAATTTACTAGATCTAGCCCAAAACATTATTATTGGGGGCGGTATGGCTTATACATTTTTCAAAGCCATGGGTGGTGAAATAGGAAATTCATTGTGCGAAGAAGACAAATTAAATTTGGCAAATGATTTATTGAAAAAAGCTAAAGAAAAAGGTGTACAAATTTATTTACCAAAAGACAGCATAATTGCAGATGCCTTTGATGCACAAGCTAATACATTTCTGAGCCCTTCCAATTCGATAAAAGAAGATTGGATGGGACTAGACATAGGGCCCGAGGCTATAAAAGAGTTTTCGGAAGTTGTATTAAACTCAAAAACAATTCTTTGGAATGGGCCTATGGGCGTTTTTGAAATGGAAAAATTCAGCAAAGGAACCGAAAGTATTGCTAAAATAGTAGCCGAAGCAACCCAAAATGGTGCTTTTTCATTGATTGGAGGAGGAGATAGTGTTGCAGCAGTAAATAAATTTGGGGTAAAAGATCAAGTGAGCTTTATTAGCACAGGAGGCGGTGCTATGCTAGAGTTTTTTGAAGGAAAAAAACTACCAGGTGTAGAAGCAATTCTCAATTAATTTTGAAAATATGATTTCAAAAAAACTTTAAAACTCCGTGATTATTGTTTATTGCTAATTTGATCCATAGTATTTAATTAATACCAATCTCAGCTAATTTACTAATTGATATGCTGTACATAATTTTAAAACATGAATAAACTCCTTTCCATTACCATTTTTTGCGGTTCAAGCACAGGAAATGATGCTCAGTACGCTGAAATAGGCTATCAAATTGGTCAATTTCTTGCAAAAAATAAGATAACGCTCATCTACGGCGGTGCCAAAGTGGGGCTTATGGGAGCGGTAGCTGATGGATGCATACAAACAGATGGAAAAGCTATTGGTGTATTACCTCATTTTTTAAGCTCAAAAGAAATAGCGCATAGCCATTTGACGGAATTGATATTGGTAGATACTATGCATGAACGAAAAACAAAAATGCATGAACTGAGCGATGGATTTATTGCATTGCCCGGTGGATTTGGTACTTTTGAAGAATTATTTGAAATACTCACTTGGGCGCAACTTGGACTTCACAAAAAACCCATAGGTCTTTTGAATATCAACGATTTTTATACGCCATTGCTAGACATGATAGATAATATGGTAGCGAAAGAACTCCTAAAGCCCATCAATAAAGAAATGCTCTTGGTGGCAAATGATATGGATTCTTTATTCCAAAAAATGATTCATTATCAAGCGCCTACTGTTCCCAAATGGTTAAAAGAGGGGGAAAGTTAATTTTACTTCCTAAAAAGCGAAGCTAATTTAGGCACAAAAGACTCTTGTGTATGAATGCTACAATAGGGCAATCCCAATTTTTTAAAGGATAGGTGCGCTTCCAGATTTACATTCTCAAAATAATTTTTTGAGAATGTAGCTACTTGTGACGTATCCAACCATTCTAGTTTATTTTTTTCAGGATTGAAAATTTGTATCATTCCTATATTGGGCATTTGATGCTCGGTAGGATCATTTATAAGTACCCCAAAAATTTGATGTTTCATTGAAATAAGCGAAAGTTCCTGCTGATATTCTTTGCTCTCAAGAAAATCGGACAACAGAAATACCACCGTTTTTTTCTTAATTGTATTTTGTAAAAATCGAAATACTTCCCCTATATCGGTACCTTCGCTATCGCTTTTTGTTTCTATCAATTCTCTGATGATACGCAGAATATGAGATTTTCCCTTTTTGGGTGGTATATATTTTTCTATTCTATCGCTAAAAAATACCACGCCTACTTTATCACTATTTTTAAGCGCACTAAATGCAAGCGTAGCCGCTATTTCGGTGATTAAATCTTTTTTGGTAAGTCCTTTGGAGCCATAATCCATAGATGCCGATACATCTACGAGTATCATAAAGGTAAGCTCACGCTCTTCTTCAAACTCTTTTATATAGGGTTCGCCGCCATTTCGTGAGGTTACATTCCAGTCTATATTCCGGACATCATCGCCGTATGTATATGCACGCACTTCGGCAAAAGACATTCCACGTCCTTTAAAATTGCTATTATAATTTCCCGAAAAAAGCTCTGAACTGAGTTTTTTGGTCTTAATTTCTATTTCCCGTACTTTTTTGATTAAATCTTGAACCTCCATATTTCTAAAGTTTTTATTTCTTTATATTTAAAACAAAACTTTCTATGGAACTTCCACCGTATTTAATATTTCGCTGATGATTTGGTCTTGGGTAATATTCTCCGCTTCAGCCTCATACGTTAGCCCAATTCTATGACGAAGAATATCGTAGCATACTGCACGTACATCCTCTGGAATTACATATCCTCTTCGTTTCATAAATGCGTGCGCTTTACTGGCAATAGAAAGATTGATACTCGCTCTTGGCGATCCTCCATAAGCTATTAGATGCTTGAGTTTTTCCAATTTAAAATCTTGAGGGAAACGAGTAGCAAATACGATATCTACAATGTATTGCTCAATTTTTTCATCCATGTAAATTTGGCGCACAATATCTTTTGCTTTGAGAATAGCTTCTTTTGTGACTACTGCTTCAATGGTAGATTTGTAGCTAGACGAATTTCGTTTCAAAATTTCGATTTCTTCTTCTTTGGTAGGATAATGCACCAATATTTTCATCATAAAACGGTCTAATTGCGCTTCGGGCAAAGGATACGTTCCTTCTTGTTCAATTGGATTTTGGGTAGCCATTACTAGAAAAGGTTCTTCATGCTTGTAGGTAGTATCGCCAATGGTTACTTGTTTCTCTTGCATAGCTTCAAGGAGCGCAGACTGCACCTTGGCTGGAGCACGGTTGATTTCATCGGCTAGGATAAAATTAGAAAAGATAGGTCCCTTTTTAATTTTAAATTCTCCTTCTTTTTGATTGTAAATCATCGTCCCCAAAATATCGGAAGGCAACAAATCGGGCGTAAACTGAATTCGATTAAAATCACATGCAATGGTTTCGGCTAAGGATTTAATCGTTAAGGTTTTGGCCAAGCCCGGTAAGCCTTCAAGCAGAATGTGTCCTTGTGACAATAATGCCAAAAGGATTTTGTCTACCATATTTTTTTGTCCAATAATTGTTTTGGAAAGTTCTCGTTGGATGACCTCAATAAAAAGGCTTTCTTTGTTAACAATTTCATTGAGTTCTCTAATGTCTGTAGCAGAATTCATAAACTTATTAATTTTTTTGTGCAAATATAAAACTATTATAGTCCTCTTGCCTATATAAAAATGATTAAAACATTATAAATTTTGTAGCATTTTTGATTTATAATAAAATGGATTCGTCTGTGAAAAACTACCACAATTGATATAAAAAGTAATTTGTGTATCGATAAAATACATTCATAACTGAAATACAAAGAGATAGATAGCTGCAATTTTTTATCCGAACTAATTTATATATTATTATAAAACATCTTTATAATTTTCATTATTAAAAATTACAAAAAAATTAAAAACAATCTTAATTTTTAAAAAAATTCAACATAAAAGCAATCAATTGCAATAAAAAATGATATTTCGAGTTGAAAAGTATGTATCTTTGATGTTCAATAATAAAATTGTAAATGAAAGTACTATTTTGCTTACTATTTTTTACTTTTTTTAAAGTAAATGCTACACATATTGTGGGTGGATACATCTCATACAAGCACATAGGTGGGACAACATATGATATCACATTTAAAATCTATAGAGACTGTAGTTCTCAAGTAGGATTTGATGGCGAAAATTCATCTAATCCCAATAGTCAACTCCCAGCTTTTGCATTTTCTATCATTGCAGACAATAGCCCCAATGGATTGGCTACTGCTAGCTATACAGCACCTTTTGATCCTACTACAAAAAAAACAGTAAGCTCAGTGATCGTAAATCCATGCCTAGTAAAGGACGGCACCTGTGTAGAAGAAGCCACTTATACTAGGCGTATTACATTACCGTCTAGCACTATGGGATACACAATTGTTCATCAGCGATGCTGTAGAAATGGATCTATTCTAAATATTCAAAATCAAGATGCTCCAAATCAAACGGACAAACCAGGTATCACCTTAAAGTGCTATATCCCTCCTACTACACCATTTCAAAATAATTCAGCTACATTCAGAGAAATTCCTCCTTTATTTATCTGTAAGGATATCTCTTTTTACTATGATCATTCTGCTGTAGATATAGATGGAGATTCATTGGATTATGCTTTAGTCACGCCTTTGGCTGGACTATCTTCAAATAGTCCTTCTACTACCACACCTTCTCTTTTTGGAGTAACACCTATTGATTGGAATTCGCCATATAGCATCAATAATGTCATTGGTGGGGTACCTGCTATGAGTATAGATCCAAAAACAGGTCTTATGAGTTGTAAACCAAATGCACTAGGCCGATTTGTAGTCTCTGTTCAATGTAGAGAATTTAGAAATGGGCAAGTAATCAATACCTTTTTTAGAGACTTTCAATTCAATGTGACTGTTTGTAATATTCCTTCTGCCAATATGCCATTGACCAACAGAGATCCTAATAAAAAAATTGGAGATTATAAGGTTAATTGTGCTAATTATTCTGTGAATTTTAATAATTTAAGTGAAGGTGCGGACTATGTTTTATGGCGTTTTGGCGATCCTGGTTCTGGTACTAATGATACTACTTCTGTTGCAAATCCCACACACAACTTCTCTGATACTGGGAAATTTATTGTTACTTTATATGCATTCAAAAGACTCAATACGGGTCAGTTATGTATAGATTCATTGAGAGGCATTGTTGGGATTTATCCATTATTTAAACCTGATTTTACAATAGATAATGCCTGTGAAGAATCTCCAATAAAGCTATCCGATAAAACTTCTAGTACCTATGGAAAAATAATTTTTTGGGATTGGGTCGTAAATGGGAATACAATTGCCTCAAATAAAGTTTCATTATATAGTAATTTACCTGCAGGAAATCATAACATTGTGCTTAGAGTAAAAGATGATAAAGGTTGTTATGATTCTATTATTAAACAAGCCATAGTATTTCCAAAACCAAAAATAAATTACACGGTCCCTAATCCATGTCAATTTGAAAACGCTCAGCTTTTGTGCAAATCTTCAGTTGTCGCACCCTATACAATTATAAAAAACACATGGGTATTGCCAAATGGAACACGAGTAGATAGCTGTAGTACTACTACAACTTTTAATACTTCGGGTATAAACAATTTAAAGTTAATTGCTTCCACGGATAAGGGATGTACTGATTCGGCAAATATAGCTATAAATATTTTCTCAAAACCGGTTGTGACTGCCACCCCCAATTCAAAAATTTGTTATGATAAAACTATACAATTGAATGCTATTGGTGCAATAAATTATGAATGGAGCCCAAATCAATTTTTAGACAATAACCAGATATCTAATCCTATTTGTGCTCCTAGTTATCCAAACTCCATTTCATATATTGTAAAAGGTACCGATGCGAATGGCTGTTCCGATACTGCATCTACAACTATAAGTTTCTTTACAAAACCTTTTATAAGTGCAGGATTGGACACAAATGTATGTCTGAATCCAAGCCCTTTTAAATATAGAGATAGTGTTATACTTAACGGTCAAGGTAGTTTTAATACGGTTACATGGACACCATCTAGTGGACTAGACAACCCGAATATTTTGACGCCCAAATCCAAACCAAAACAAACCACTTCCTATATTCTTACTGGAATAGACATCAATAATTGCGCAATAAAAGATACTGTAGAAGTATTGATTCTAGATCCAAGCATAGATTTAATTAGTAAAAAAGATACGGCTTTTTGTGTAGGCGATACTATACAGGTAACCCCTTATGATCAAGGAGATATTACTTCATATAAATGGACTGTACTATTAAATGGATCTGAAGTTCCCGCATATTGGGTGAATAATGCAAATATTCGGAACCCAAGATTTTCTGCATTAGATACCACCACATATATCTTAGAGATAGAAAATTATTGCTATAAAAAGAAGGACACTATTGTTTTAAATGCCATTGCATTGCCTGATGGAGGATTACCCAATTTAGATACTATATGTCTCAATGATATTTATCAATTCAATGCTATAAATGGAATGACTAGTTATCTTTGGAGTACCATAGATACTACTATCAGTAGCAAGACAATTCGAAATCCGACTGTAAAACCTTCTGTTTCTTCAGATTATAAAGTATTTTTAGTAGATAAATATGGCTGTAAAGGTGAAGATTCTACTAAAATCATAGTGAACTATCCTCCTGCACTTTCCGTAGCAGGACAAAAAGATTTTATTTGTCAAGGAGATAGTCTTCTTCTATGGGCATTATCGAGCTCCAATGTC
>JBIPMU010000051.1:0-7420 GCA_044377205.1 Chitinophagales bacterium
GGATAGAAAACAACATTTACTTATCAAAAAGATGGGAAAATTTCAATAGTAACATTGAAGAATAATATTATACATTAAAGATTGATTTTTTATATGAATACTACAATATATCAATTTATATTTTCTCAATATTCCTCAAATATTAAGAGTATTAATTTCTTTTTTTTATTTTTACAACTTTGTTGAAATTAAATAAAAAATATGAATCCAAATAAATCTTCGTTGTATTCGCTGGTATCTATTTTCTTCTTTTTTGGATTTGTAGCGGCATCCAATAGTATATTGATTCCGACGTTCAAAGGATATTTTAATATTAGCCAGCTGGAAGCGCAGTTGGTAGATTTAGCGTTTTATTTGGCATATTTTGTTGGTTCGTTGGTTTATTTGATATATTCACAAACTCAAGGCGACTGGCTGAATAAGGTAGGCTATAAAAAAGGCCTTATTCTGGGACTGAGTATTTCCACCCTTGGCGCGATACTTTTTATTCCTGCCTCGTTGGTAGCAAATTTTCATTTATTTTTGGTGGCCCTTTTTATCATTGGATTTGGATTTTCATTGCAGCAAATAGTGCTAAATCCATTTTTACTAGCTATGGGAACCCCCGAAACGGGCAATCATCGTATTAATATTGCAGGAAGCGTCAATTCGTTTGCTACAATGATAGCACCTATTTTATTGAGCCAAGTACTTTTTGGCTCGGTAGAAATAAGTGAACCTATTACCAATTTGAAAAGCTTGATACCTGTAGCTATGATATTGTCAGGGTTTTTTATATTGGCAATAGCAGTCATTTCGTTTAGCAAAGTGCCTGAAGTAAAAAAAGGCGAACCGATGATGCAAGATTTTTCAATTTCCAAATATCCAGAATTGATACTTGGCATTGTAGCCATTTTTGTATATGTGGGTGTAGAAGTGGCCATTGGGAGTAATTTAGGCGAATTATTGAAAAAAGAATACTTGATAGATGAGCAAAAAATTTCGATGTGGGTGTCGCTGTATTGGGGTAGCTTGATGATAGGACGCTGGGCAGGAAGCACGGAGGTATTTTTTGAAAAACATTCACAACTAAAATTCATAAAATTTGTAGCACCTTTCTTTGCATTTGGAGTTATTTTATTTGTAAATCATTTAAAATCAAACGATATCAGCCAAATTTATCCTTTTGCATTTTTTGTATGTGTGGCTTCGATCACCTATGTTTTTTCGGGCAAAAAAGCCCCTAAAAACTTGCTAATTATGAGTATTTTGGGCGGATTATCGGTAGCTGCGGGCTTATTGATGCATTCTCAGTGGACGTTGATGCTCATCATTAGTGGAGGCTTGTATTTGAGCATTATGTGGCCTTGTATTTTTGAAATAGCTACCAAACGATTGGGCAAATACACCAATATAGGCTCTTCATGGCTGGTAATGATGATTATTGGAGGTGCTTTAATCCCTCCTTTTCAAGGATTTGTGGCCGATAAAATTGGGATTTTTCATTCGTATTGGATTCCTTTTGTTTGTTTTGGCTATTTGGCATTTTACGGATGGTACGCTCACAAAAATGACCTTTAAGACATAAAATATGAAAGCATGGATTTATGTACTTATTGCCGCCATTTTCCAAGTATTATGGGGTATTACACTCAAAAAATATCTACATTTTGATGTAATATGGAATTTTATCAAGCAGGGAAAAATTCTCAATCCCCAGTTTGGATTAGAATTAATTCCATTGATAGCCTATTTTATCATTGGTTTGGTAATTGTATACTTTATTTCATCGGCCTATAAGCTTATCCCAATGAGTGTGGCATATGCGGTATGGATGGGACTGGCAATGGTGATTCAGACGGGAGTGGATATTTTCTTTTTCAAAGATAGCTTTAATATGTTTCAACTATTTTTTATTTCGCTTATTCTAATAGGCGTAATAGGAATGCGTGGCAACACAAAAGTAACCTCTCACGAAATTATTCTTGACGAAATAGATGAAATAATATGAGTATAGCGTGGATATTTTTATTTTCGGCTTCAATTTTTGAAGTGTTGTGGGCATCGTCGCTTAAATTTTTGAGCATTAGCAAAATTAAAAAAAATTTTAAAGAGTTTGGGATTTCGGACAAACGATTTTTGGAAGCATTATTTCCTTTGCTTACTTATATCGTATTTGGAGTAGCCAACGTTACTCTTTTTACAATGGCATGTAAATCTATTCCATTGACCATAGCATTTGCGGTATGGATGGGACTGGCTATGGTAGCGCAGACAGGTGTCGACGTGTTTTATTTTAAAGAAATTTTTAATAAAAAGCAGTTTGCTTTTATTTTTTTAGTAATCATTGGAGTCATAGGACTCAAATTATCCACCCATTAAAAAAGCAATTCCCCAAATTATGACAAAAAGTTTTTTTAATCTCTATATTCCTGTGTCGTCCGAAGAAGAATCGGAAATGTATATAGGACTTTTGAATGCTATTTCCAATTTTGAATCGGTATTGGAAGAGGAAAATCAATTGACGGTTTCGTATCGTATAGCAGACCAAGACCAAATAGAATTGGAGCAGGCAATAAGTGAAATGGGCTTAATTGCTAACTATACCATCGAAGAAGTGGAGGATAAAAACTGGAATGAAGTTTTTGAAAAATCATTCCAACCCCTTGAAATTTTGAATGGGAAATGGGGCATTCGCGCATCGTTTCATCCGCCATTGGCTTGTGAAAATGAAATTATCATTGACCCAAAAATGAGTTTTGGAACAGGACATCATGAAACTACCAAATCGGTAATGACGCTTCTCAGTCAAGAAAATTTTGAAGGAAAAGATGTATTTGATTATGGCTCGGGAACTGGCATATTGGCTATAATGGCTAAGAAAATGGGCGCAAAAAACGTTTGGGCTAATGACAATGAAGAGTGGGCATATAAAAATTCCATTGAAAATGCCGTAATCAATAATGTAGCTTCCATTCAATTTTTTGAAGGCGATTTGGATGAGGCAAAAAAAGCAGGATTTTTAGATTTTGAACATCAAAAAATGGATATTATTATCGCTAATATTACCAAGAATATCTTACTAGCATCGGTAGAAGCATTGGCAAAACTTTCAAAATCGGGGACAATCTTATATTTGAGTGGATTTTACGAAGCCGATATGGAGGATTTGGAATATGCTTATGGTACTATAGGCTACCAAAAAGTCGACTATATAGTAGAAAATAACTGGACTGCCATGAAATTAATCAAAAATTAAATTTTATTTACATGAAAAACCCAGTTACTTATTTTGAAATACCTGTATTAGATCTTGACAGCGCTATAAAATTCTATACGAGTATTTTTGGTTTTACATTCCAAAAAGTAATAATAGACCATTATGAAATGGCGTTGTTTCCATTTTCTGATGCTTCTCATGGTATTACTGGTGCTTTGGTAAAAGGGGATGTATACAAGCCTTCAAAAGAAGGGGTCATTATTTATTTTCATACAGAAAGTATAGAAAGTACATTGGAATTGGTACAAAAATACCCTGCAAAGGTTTTATATCCCAAGACTTCGGTTGGATCAAATGGTTTTGTAGCCGAATTTGAAGACAGCGAAGGCAATCGTATTGCCTTGCACGAACCGTTGTAAAAATTTCAATAATTACAAAATCTCAAAATCCGAGCCCTCTTTGCCATCTTTAATAGCTATTCCTGCTTTGGAAAGAGTATCTCTAATTTTATCGCTGGTAGCAAAATCTTTGTTATCTCTCGCTTGCTTGCGGAGTTCAAGTACCAATTGCATTACATCATTTATCTTGCTATTATCTTGATGCGGTGCTTCAATTTTGACGCCTAATGCTTCTTCCAAAAATCCAAAACCAATTTCTTTTACTTTCGAGCGTTCTCTCTCTCCTATTTGGATTTCATTTGCCAATACTTTGTTTATAATACTCGTCAATTCAAATAATTGGGCTATCGTCACCGAAGTATTGATATCATCATCCATTGCAGCATAACAATTTTTAGCTATTTCATCCAATTGAGCAAAAACCAAATCATTATTCGCTTGTATAGGCAAGGAATCAATCTTTGAAAAGGCTCTTGATATACGTTGATATCCTTTTTCTGCTGCCTGCAATGCTTCATCCGAAGCATCCAACTCGCTTCTATAATGACTCATCATCATAAAAAATCGAATGACTTGAGGGGAATACGGCTTTGAAAATAAGGGTGACGTTCCCTCTATAATTTCATAAGGCAAAAATGAATTTCCAAGCGATTTGCTCATTTTTTTTCCATTCACATTCAGCATATTGGCATGCAACCAATATCGCGCAGGGGCATTACCCATAGAACCACAACTCTGCGCTATTTCGCCTTCATGATGTGGAAATTTCAAATCCATACCACCGCCATGTATGTCAAATTCTTTCCCCAAATATTTGGTACTCATAGCCGTACATTCAATATGCCAGCCTGGTCCTCCCATACCCCATGGACTGCGCCACTGTTGCATAGCATCAGCACCTACTGCCTTCCACAAAGCAAAATCTGCAAAAAATCGTTTTTCATCCTGTGCATTCAATTCTCTACTTTCTTCTATCAAATCCTCAACTTTGCGACCACTTAGCTCGCCATACGGATATTTTTCCATATATTTTTTCACATCAAAATAAATCGAACCATTCACTTCATACGCAAAACCATTTTCAATAATTTTTTCAATAATTTCAATTTGCTCTTGAATATGTGCGGTAGCCGTAGGCTCAATATCTGGAGGTAAAAGATTAAAATCTCGTGTTAATTTTTGAAATTTCACATTATAAAAATATACCAACTCCAAGGGTTCTTTTTGTTCCATTTTGGCGGCTATAGATACGCTATCTACTTCATTTCCAAGACTATTGGTGATATGACCTGCATCGGTTATATTTCGTACATATTTCACATGTAGCCCTATAAATTTGAGATAACGCACAATCGTATCAAAATGAATAAACGTTCTAAGATTTCCCATATGAGGTTCGTTGTACAATGTGGGTCCACAAACGTACATTCCCACTTTCCCGGGTAATATGGGTTCAAATCTTTCTTTTTTACGTGTTAGTGAGTTATAAAAATGTAAATTCATAAAAAGTTAAACGGTTTAGCACATTTGCAAAAATAGAAAAAGGAAATTAATATATACTTTATAATTCCTTAAATGCCAACGGAAGAATATTTTCTATTCCATTAAAATAAAGTGTATGATTTTTCCCTACTAAAAAATACTCAAATGGTTTTTCCATTCTTTTTTCATATTCCAAAAAACTCTGCCTACAAAGACCACAAGGACTTACAGGAGCATCAAGATTGGAAACATGAATGGCTACGGCTAAAATTTTCTGAGAAGGATACTGTGTAGAAACTGCACCTAACGTAATGCCTTCGGCACAAATACAAATAGGATACGAGGCATTTTCTTGATTAGCGCCAAGTACAATTTCACCATTATCCAATAATATAGCACAACCTACCTTGAATTCAGAATAAGGTGAATAAGAAAGCATCGTTGCTTCTATACTTTTTGAGATTAAGAGTGAAAATTTTGAATCAATTTGATGGTTCTCAATCTCAAAAATAGTAGGGTCTACGATTATTTTCCGCATTTAGTTTATTTTAGAATTACAAATAAACTAAAACTTAATTAATAATTCTTAAAAATATTTTTTTTTCGATTTTTTTTACAGATTTTTGCATCTCAAAAATTATTTTTGACATGAAGCTAAGAGAATTATTCTTTTCAATACTATTTATTGCTGGATTTCAATCCTTATTTGCTCAAGGGATATCCATGCAATTGAGTGCTAAAAAAATAGAAATAGGAGAAGAACTTGTAATTGTATTTGAAGCTAAAAATATAGAAGTAAAGGAAATAAAAACACCCAATTTTGGTGCATTTCAACTTTTGGGAGGTCCACAAATAGGACGGAGCTCAAATTATTCATATGTAAATGGACAAATGAATCGTTCCAATTCTACTTCATTCACGTACTTTTTCACGAGCAAAAAGATTGGAAAACAGGTTTTTCCAAAAATGGGTTTTGTGCTCGCATCGGGGCAAGTAGTAGAAAGCCAACCTACAGAGATAGAAGTAGTCAAAGCAGGCTCTATGCCAAGAAAACAGCATGCTCAAGGCAATCCTTTTGATCCTTTTTATGACCCTTTTGATCCTTTTTCAAATACAGGAAGAGGACAACAAGCAACCCAAAGCGCGCCTCCAGGCGTTTATCCCGATGCGTCTAAAATTGATTTAAAAAAAGATATTTTTGCGCGAATTATTGTAGATAAATCCAAAGTATATTTAGGCGAGCAATTGACGGCTTCGGTTAAAATTTATACTGCGGTAAACAGCACGGGATTTGAAGCTGAAAAAGTTCCAAATTTCAATGGGTTTTGGAGTCAGGATATAAAATTGCCCGAAAAGCCCGAAATGAAACGAGAAATTATCAATGGTAAAGAATTTGTAAGTGTAGAAATTAAGAAAATAATTCTTTTTCCTACCAAAACAGGCTCATTGGAGATTACACCCTTAAATATGAAAACCATAGCATTGGTGCCTGTGCAGTCCAAACCTTCGCAACGAAACAGAAGACAACCTAGAGATCTGTTTGAATTGATGGAAATGCAAATGGAAGAGATGATGCGAGGTACATTTAATTCGATAGAGTATAAACAAATACCTTATAATTTAACTTCGGGGAGTGTAAAAATTCAAGTTTTGCCCTTGCCAGACAATGCCCCAAAATCGTTTGGAGGTGCTGTAGGAAATTTTACGATGAATGCCTATACCAACAAGAAAAATTTGAAGACCGATGAGACATTGGAATACAAAATAGAAGTTCAAGGGAAAGGGAATTTACCTTTGATAGAAAATCCAAAAATGGAATGGGACGAGGATTTTGAAGTATTCGAACCTACGCTAAAAGAGAATTACAATCCCCTACCCGTCTATAATGGCACTAAAACATGGAATTTTGTAGCGATACCTCACAACCCGGGCAAGTATAAAACGCCTCCTTTTGAGTTTACGTATTTTGATTTGACAAAAAAAGCGTATGTAACCCTAAAAGCAGACCCTACAGAATTGGAAATTTCAGGCTCTCCTACCAAAAGAAAAGGCAATGGTAAAACCTTTGATGGAAATAATCTAGCAAAACAAAAAATTGGAAATATCGACCCCGTTTCTGCTATTACAAATTATCATGCACCTCTCAATATGTTTTGGCTTTGGTGTTTTATTCCATTGCTCTTGATAATTATATATGAAATTTATGAACGATTATCTTCTGAAGCATCATCACGATTTGCCGATGATAAAAAGATAGCCGCTATGCTTCAAAAACAAATGAAATTGGCAAAAGTTGAATTGGATAAAAACGATAAAACAGCATTCTATAATGAAACTACTC
>JBIPMU010000052.1:0-7360 GCA_044377205.1 Chitinophagales bacterium
CATCATTTATATATTTTTAAAGATAAGACCGCGGACATTACACAGTCAAGTATTAAAATTTTATCGCTACAAGAGCGAGAAATGGAGATTGCTAAAATGATAGCGGGCGATCACGTGACAGAGACTTCGCTTGCGGGCGCTAGAGAATTGTTGAAACGATAAAAATTAATCCCATTTGTATAGAATTTCTATACATTTTTTAAATATAAACAATGCTATTTAATTCCTTAAACTTTGCTATTTTTTTACCAATTGTATTTGTTTTATATTGGTTTGTTGCAAATAAAAGTTTAAGAATACAGAATATACTTTTATTGGTAGCGAGTTATTTTTTCTATTCCTGCTGGGATTGGCGTTTTTTGTTTTTGCTTATTTTTTCTACGGTATTGGATTTTGTTACAGGAATAAAAATGGAATCCTCAAAAGATAATACCACTAAAAAAATGTGGTTTTGGTTTAGTATTATTATAAACTTAGGCTTTTTAGGGATATTCAAATATTATAATTTTTTCATAGAATCTTTTGTGCAAGCTTTTGCCAATTTTGGAATTAACGTTGATGTTTGGACGCTCAAAATTGTTTTGCCTGTAGGGATTTCATTTTATACGTTTCATGGATTGTCTTATGTTATCGATATTTATAAAAATAGAATAAAAGCAGAGCGAAACGTTATCGATTATTCTCTTTTTGTGAGTTTTTTCCCATTATTAGTAGCAGGGCCTATTGAAAGGGCAACGCATCTTTTACCACAAATTATTAGTAAAAGAGAATTTGATTATACAAAAGCCGTAAATGGATTACGTCAAATACTTTGGGGTTTATTTAAGAAAATTGTCATAGCCGATCAATGTGCTCAGTTTGCGAACATTATTTTTAATTCTTCGGCGCATTATTCCGGGAGTACCAATTTTATAGGTGCGTTATTCTTTACATTTCAGATATATTGTGATTTTTCGGGATATTCCGATATTGCATTAGGAACGGCAAGATTATTCGGGTTTGAATTATTGAGAAATTTTGCTTTTCCATATTTTTCAAGAGATATTGCGGAGTTTTGGAGACGGTGGCATATTTCATTATCTTCATGGTTCAAGGATTATTTATACATTCCCTTAGGCGGAAGCAAAGGTGGAACTTGGATGAAAATCAGAAATACATTCGTCATATTTATCGTGAGTGGATTTTGGCACGGCGCCAATTGGACTTTTATGATTTGGGGACTTTTGAATGCTCTTTATATAATGCCTTCCATTATTTTTAATACAAATCGAAATTATATTGAAATTGTAGCAAAAGGTAAAATTTTGCCTACATTTCGAGAGTTTTTCAATATTCTATTGACTTTTTTGTTGACGGTTTTTGCATGGATTTTTTTTCGAGCTGAAAGTGTAACATTTGCTATTAAATACATCACATCTATTTTTTCAGAGACCTTTTTTACGATTCCTAATTTTAAAAGAAAAGAAGAGTCTTTTACTTTAGTATTTTTTATCCTATTTCTTTTAGCAATTGAATGGAAAGGAAGAGAAAATCAATATGCTCTTGAGCGCTTTGGACTACAATGGCCAAAGGTATTTAGATGGCTATTTTATTATTTGTTACTAATTTCGATTTGTTATTTTACAGGTGTGGAGCAACAGTTTATTTACTTCCAATTTTAGATAAATGCGTATAAAAAATTTTATTTTAAGACTTATTTTATTTATAGTACCCATTATACTATTTGTTGTTATATTTGAGTTGTATTTACAAAAAATACCTAATGATTATTCTTTTAAAAAAAACTATTTAGACAAAAATTCCAATCAAATTGAAGTTTTGTTTTTGGGGAATTCTCATATTTTTTATGGCGTGAATCCCGAAATGTTGGATTATAATTGTTTTAATGCTTCTAATGTTTCCCAGTCTCTAAATTTGGATTTAGCCATTTTGGAGAAATATAAAAATGAATGGAAAAAGCTAAAAGTTATTGTGCTACCAATTGATTATTTTTCATTCTTTTTGACGTTGGAAAAAGGCACCGAAAAATGGCGTGCAAAAAACTATAATATTTACTACAAAATTCCTGTAAACTATGATTTTAAAGATTATTTAGAAATTGCGAATGGCAAAACTTCCAAAAATTTTGAACGCGCAACGAAATATTATTTTCATAAAAAGACCAACAGAAGCTGTAACAAACTGGGATTTGGATTGGGGAATTTATCTAAAAATAATCAAGATCTAATAAAAACTGGAAATGAATCGGTAAGGAAACATACTATCAAGGAAATAGATGACAAAATACTAAAAGGAAACCTAAAATCATTGAATTCCATTTTAGAGTTCTCAAAAAAACATAATATAAAAGTTTTATTTGTTACTTGTCCTGCATATAAAACATATACGAGCAAGTTGAATAAAAAACAACTTGATTATACCATTAATACCATTGAAAAGATTGCTTCAAATCATAAAAACACATTTTATATAAATTTGTTGAAAGACACGAGCTTTCATGCAGAAGATTTTCATGATGCAGACCATTTTAACGAAAAAGGCGCTCAAAAATTTACGTTAAAAATGGATCAAGTGATTAAAATCATTAAGAATTAATCGCTATAATTTTTCGCAACAACACTATTTGCCCCAAATGATAATAACAATGTTCTATCATAGCGTCTATATTGCGTTCAAAAGTGCCGTATTCTTTTTTTACAAATATTTCATTGAGTTCAGCGTCTGAAAATTTTTCAACAGTATTTGCAAAAATGGTAGCTTCGGAAAAGAAATTGGATTTTATTTGTTGCCAATCTTCTTCACAAGTTATGGTTGGAAAATCAAAGCTAAATTTATCACTGATGGTAAGTACTCCTTTTTGAAAAAACTCGTTGAGTCCTTTTATGTAATACAATACATGCTGCGTCAAATCGGCAATGGTATTAAAATGTTCAATCTTTTTTGTAGCAATTTCCCAATTTGTATTAGAAAGTTGCATATTAAAATTGGTATTAGCTATCCAAGTTCCATCAAAAATAACTTCTCTAAATCTATTGGCTAGTTGAAGGGATTTACTCATTATTACTTAATTCGGTCCAGCACCAAATTCTTATCTTTTTCTGATTTGAATGGATATTTCTCAAAAACGGTTTTGAAGGCATCTGGAAATTCTTTTTTCAAATGATTTAGATAGGTAATCGAACGATTGCGCATTTGTGGATGAAAATAAAGCGATCCTTGTATCATAGAATATATAAGGGATTCGCTGATTTCTTTTTCTGCTATCAATACATCCATTGCTTCGGTACGAATACGGAAATTGAATGTCTCGCTCGCTAAATACGTCAAACGTTTTTTAGCATTTTTGTAATTTTCAGATTGTTTATCTTCTTTTGATTTTGAAAGCATTTCGCTCCAGTACAATAATTCTAAATTTCTATTGATACCACTCAATTTAGATATAGCATCGAGCCATTTTGCACTTTCTTTTGGGTATAATTTTAATAATTTTTTCGTAGCTATTTCTATATTAATATACGAAGTATCTTGCTGAAGTACTATCAATAAAGGTTTAATAGAATCATTAGCGGTACGAATTCCATTGATTGCATAGCGTCGTACCAAATGATTTTGATCTTGCATGCCCATCTTAATTATTTTCCATGCATTTGCGTCGGTATTTTCTTTTGGAAGATGTTCGAGCATTTCAGTTTTTACCATAGCATTTTTTTCTTGAGCAAACCATTCCACAAAAACATCACTTTTCAAGGCCCAATCCATGCTTTTTAATCGTTCTACTGCTTCTACTCGAGCCATTGTGTAAGGAGAATTTTTCAAAATCTCAAATTCTGTCTCTATCTCGCTTTCATAGCCTATTTTACGTAGCAATTTAGCATCTGGATCTACAGTTACCAATGTAATATCGCTTCTGTTCAATTCAAATTGAATATGAGTAGTGTCTTTTGTAATCGTATATTGTCTTTTTTCCTCTTCTTTATTGCTATATTGAATGTGAATGTCTAGAGGCAAACGGAAATTTTTGATGACATCATTTTTCTTGTGAACTTGAATAATAGATAGTTTTACGCTGTTTTTATCGATTATTCTATTGATTTGCAATACAGGCTCGCCGCCTTTATATACCCATTGGTCGAAAAACCAATCTATATTTCTACCTAAAACTTCATAGATAGATTCATACAAATTATTGGTTTCTACATTTCCATGTTTGTATTTATCCAAATACACTTGAATCACTTTTCTATAATTTTCATTTCCCAATTCATGACGAAGCATATCCAATACATAGCTACCCTTTGGATAATGCCTTGCGCTACCTCCTTGAGAATGTGCTACAGGGAAATCATTGTATCTACTGGCATTGAATGCGCCATCACGCTCACCTTTTCTTATTTGATCATATTTGTCTTTGCCATACGTGTGATATAAAAACCATTTTGAATAATGTGTAGCAAAACTTTCATGCAGCCAATGATGCGTTGGATTTCGTTCAGTGATTAAATCTCCAAACCATTGATGTGCCAATTCATGCGCATTTACACCCATATAGTCGCGCTCTATCGAACTTCGTTTGTCCAAATGCATAAAATCGGTAAAAATGGTAGAAGTAGTATTTTCCATTGCGCCAAAAAGAAAATCTTGTGTAGGCACATTTCTATAAATCTTTCCCCACGCATAGTTGATGCCTATTTCTTTCTCAAACCAGTCCATCATTTCTTCACTTTTGGCGTAAGTAGCTTCAAATTCATTTTCTAGTTCTGGATAGTAATATTGTTCTAAAACAATTCCATTCTTAGATTTTTGTTTTTTAAATTTGTAGTCACCACCTGCTATCATTATGAGATAAAGTGCATGCGGTTTTTTCATTTCATAGCTCCACGTTTTGGTAATACTGTCTGCGTTTTTTACTACTTTTATCAGGTCGCCATTGCTTACCAATGGATAATTTTTATTGAAAGTAATATGCGAACGGCAAAATAAAAGATTGGCTACATCGTCAAATCCAGGTATCCAATGACGGTTGTCAATACCTTGACCCTGAGTCCAAATTTGTTTTTTTGCTAGCGGATCTGTATTATTCCAATTGAGGAAATAAATTCCTTTTGTAGGAAAACATTCATATTCAATGTCTAAGGTGTTTTCTTTTTCTTTGTTTTTTGGAAGAATGATAGAAATACCTGCACTATCTGTTTTGAAATCTGTAGCTACATTATTTATTTTCAATGACTTTACATTAAATTGAATGGCATCAAGAAATAATGTATCAATTTCAGGTCTTAAGTAATTGTATTTATATATGGCACGCCCAGCTACTTTACTTTCTTTTTCATGTAAATGAATAAATAAGGTCAAATCTTTCAACGAAACTGTTTTTTCGCGTGCACGACCATTTATATCATGTGGTCGACATGATATATCATTGTGTGCTTGTATGGAATATGAAATAACAGCAATATAAAAAAATAATATATTTTTCACGAAGTTTAATATTTTAGTTTAATTAACAAAAATATAATTTTTTTTCAAAAACTAAAAAATATGTTGGCTATAATTAAAAAAGCGATTGAATATTCAATCGCTTTAAATGAAAAAAATGTTTTTATTAAGAACTATTGAAATTTAAAGTTAATCATGTTTAATGTATTTTTAGTAATGGAATCATAAAAAATGCCATTATATTTTTCAGATTTCCCGATTTTAAATGTACCGTGATTTAGATATTCAAATTGATAAGGCTCTGTTATATCTGATTTATTTTCGATAGTTAGGTATACTTCAATTTTATCATCTTTTGAAGGCGCAATAAATACAATAATAGTGCTATCTTTTTCAAGATGACCTACATGAAAATTATAAATGTCACTTTTTACTAGATTTTTTATGACTAGATTATTGAAAGAAATTCTTGGTTCGGCATCGATTTTTTTTCCAATCGGCTCACAAGCTATCAAAACAAATAATAAGCTTAAATAGGCTATTTTTTTTATAAACATAAGCATTTTTTTATTGATTTATACGTGTTTACGAATGCAAAGTTACAATATTTATAATACGAAAAAGTTAAACTATGTTAATAGGAAATCAATAATAATGGTATCTAAAATTTAAATATAAAAAATTGCTTTTCATCCATGAAAGTAATTTGTTTTCATTGAGAATTATAAAAATATAAATGTTTTGAGAATTGTTCTTTGATAGATTCTTGTTTATTCTTAATTATTTAAAGTAAAATCAATGTCAAAATAGAATGAATAAAATCTTTTTAAGTAAAATGTACCAGGTTTTTTTTGATATGCTTTTTCAAATTATTACTAATTTTGTAAATTATATTTTGTTTAAATAAATAAAAGATGCGTCAAGAATACGATAAATATACATCCGAAGATCATGAAGTATGGTCTATACTTTATAATAGAATGATGGAAATCTTACCAAATTATTCTACGGTAGCATACTTGGAGGGAGGAGATAAAGTGGGATTTGAATCAGAACGTATTCCTAATTTTGATGAATGTAATGCTAAATTATCAAAAATTACAGGTTGGTCTATTTATGCGGTACCTGGATTAATTGAAAATAAAGGTTTCTTCGAACATTTGAGTAAAAAAGAATTTCCGGCTACTACATGGTTGAGAAAAAAGAGTCAATTAGAGTATCTTGAGGAACCTGATATGTTCCATGATGTATTTGGTCATATTCCATTGCTATCAAATCATGCTTTTGCTGATTTTTTAGTGGAATTATCAAAAATAGCATTGAAGCATATTGAAAAAGAGTGGGCTATTGAGTTGATCTCAAGATTATATTGGTACACGGTAGAGTTTGGTTTGATCAAAGAAGGAAACGCATTGAAAGTATACGGTGCTGGTATTTTATCTTCAAGTGGCGAAACACAATATTCTATAGATTCTGATATTCCCGCTAGAATTCCTTATGATATTAAAACAATATTTGCTACACCTTATATCAAAGACAAATTTCAAGAACAATATTTTGTTATAGATTCTTATGAGCAATTGTATAATAGTATTCCTGAAATAGAGATGTTGCTGGAAGAAGAGTTAAAATTAGCAAATCAATAATCGCATATTTTGATAGCATATATAAAAGGAAAATTAATTTCATGTTCACCCACATCTGCTTTGATAGAACAAAATCAGAGCCTTGGGATGCTAATAGAAATTTCATTAAATACTTATGAAAAAATAAAAGATTTAAGTGATGTAATGCTTCATACGCATTTGCATTTAAAAAAAGATGGACAAACGTTATCTGCATTTGAATTATTTGGTTTTTTTGATTTGGAAGAAAAAGTAATGTTTGAGCATTTAATATCAGTATCGGGAATAGGAACCAATAC
>JBIPMU010000053.1:0-7282 GCA_044377205.1 Chitinophagales bacterium
CTATGGAGCACAAAATATACGAAAATGAAGAGATTCGTAATATTTTTACGGCTCTTGGAGTAAGTATAGGTACAGAAGATGACCAAAAGAAATTGAATATTGAAAAACTTCGCTATCACAAAATAGTCATCATGTGTGATGCCGACGTAGACGGTAGCCACATTACGACATTGATTTTGACATTTTTCTTCAGATATATGCGGCCTTTGGTGGAGAGTGGTTATATTTATGTAGCATCACCACCACTTTATCAAGTAAAAAAAGGTAAAAAAATGCAATATTGCTGGAACGATGCTCAAAGAGATTTAGCTATCAAAGAATTGGGTGGCGAAGGCGGTGGCGGTGTAATGGTTCAGCGATACAAAGGTCTTGGAGAAATGAATCCTGAACAATTATGGGAAACTACATTGAATCCAGACACAAGAATTTTGAAACAAATCAATATAGCCAATGCGGTAGAAGCTGATAGAGTATTCTCAATGCTCATGGGCGATGAAGTGCCTCCTAGAAGGGAATTCATTGAACAAAATGCTACCTATGCGAATATAGATGTATAAACTAAAAAAGCGCTTCTAAATAGAAGCGCTTTTTTTATAATGAGAATTAGTTATCACCTTGATAGAGTAAAGACGTTGTATGCGACATTTCTATAATCTAATATCTAATATATAACACCACTTCCTATCAATTCTTCATCGATATACCAAGCTGCGAATTGTCCACTAGCAATACTGCTGATACTATTGTCAAAAATAATATAAAGGCCATCTTCTTTTTTGTAAAACGTTGCTTTTTCAAGGGGCTGTCGGTATCGAATACGAACCCACATAACCATTTCTTCACCGTTTTGCAAGTTTAAATCCTCACGAATCCAATGAATATCTTTATTTTGAATCAATAATCCTCTTCGAGACAATCCAAGATGCTCCTCTCCTCTACCTACATACAAAATATTGCCCGAAACTTCTTTTTCTAAGATAAATAAAGGCAAACCCGTTCCACCTATTCCCAATCCTCTTCGTTGACCTACGGTATAAAATTGAACGCCTGTATGCTCGCCTACTTTTTTGCCCATTTTTGGTTCAAAATGCCATTTTTTTGACAACTCTTCAATTGAATCATTCTCATAATGAAAATAGGTTTCTTCATTAGAAATTTCAATGATATTTCCTTTTTTAGGAACTAATTGTTGCTGAAGAAAGGTAGGTAACTTCACTTTTCCAATAAAACAAAGCCCTTGCGAGTCTTTTTTATCCGCTGTAATTAAATCATATTTTTTGGCTATTTCACGCACTTCGTGCTTCCATAGATTTCCTATGGGAAATAAGGCTTTTGAAAGTTGATCTTGTGTCAACTGACAAAGGAAATAGCTTTGATCTTTATTGGTATCAACGCCAGAAAGCAAACGATGAATAGTCTCACCTTTTTCATTGGTTTCACTCACTTTTCTACAATAATGCCCTGTAGCTACAAATTCAGCACCAATTTGCATAGCAGCATTCAAAAAAATATCAAATTTTATCTCTCTATTGCACAATACATCGGGATTGGGCGTTCGTCCATTTTCATATTCGGCAAACATATAGTCTACGATACGCTCTTTGTATTTTGCCGATAAATCGAGTACTTGAAAAGGAATACCCAATTTTTCAGCTACCAGCAACGCATCATTGCTATCATCGATCCACGGACAATCATTATTGATAACCACCGAACTATCATTCCAATTGCGCATAAAAATGCCCACTACATCGTACCCTTGCTCCATCAAAAGAGCCGCAGTGACGCTGCTATCTACACCTCCCGATAATCCTACTACGACTTTTGTCTTTTTCAATTTATTAAATATTTGATGCAAAATTAAGTGATTTTTTCCAAAAGAATTGGCACAAAAAAAATGGCTACTCTGTGGAGAGTAGCCATGGTAACACTTAATGAATATTAAAAAAATTCTTATCCTATGATTTGAACATTAACAGCATTCATACCTCTGTTTCCTTGTTGTAATTCAAACTCAACTTCATCACCTTCTTTGATAATTTTAGTTAAAGCACTTTTGTGTACAAACGTTTCTTTATCAGAATCGCTGTGTTTGATAAATCCGAATCCTTTTTCAACGTTGAAAAACTTGACAGTTCCTTGATGTCTTTCCATTTTGTAATGTATTGAGTTAATAAATAATTCTGTAAAGGTACGACACTTTTTTTTAAAACTCCAAAATATATTCTTAAAAATTTTTTACATATCTAATAAACCAATGTATCTTATCTTTGTAGCAGACAAAGGAATTGAAGCTATTCTATTCTAAATTCAATATAAATTATTAATTATTAAATCAATCAGATGAAAATGCTTATAAAAATTATAGTGATTCTTATAGTTTTGATGTTGATATACATCATTGGAAACATAGTGTATGCAAAAATTACTTATTTTAATCCTGCCACAATAGAATCCATTTCCATAAACAACAACGCCAAAGCGATAGACTCTATTAAAGACAAAGAATATAGCGCTTTGATATGGAATATTGGCTATTCGGGACTTGGAAAAGAGGCGGATTTCTTTTATGATGGGGGCAAAATGATGCAACCTAGCGAATCGCTTGTAAATAAGTATTTTGAAGGAATACTGAATACAATCGAACAAAATCCCGCAGATTTTATATTATTACAAGAAGTAGATAGTTTTAGTAAAAGAAGCTATTATATTGAAGAAATGAATTTAATAAAAAATACATTTTCTTCGGCTTACCAAAGTACATTTGCCCTTAATTATAAAGTTAATTATATCCCACAGCCTTGGTTGAAACCCATGGGAAGAGTGAATAGTGGTTTGATGACTTTATCTAAATTTGAAGCAAATAAAACAGTAAGACATCAATTACCGGGCGAATTTGACTTTCCAAAACAATTGTTTTTCTTGCGTAGATGTTTACTGGTAAATTACTATCCACTCGCCAATGGCAAAAACCTTGTGATGGTGAATATTCATAATAGTGCTTATGATGATGAGGGTAAATTGAAAAAACAAGAAATGGAATATTTAAAGACTATCTTGAATGACGAATATATAAAAGGAAACTATATAATATGTGGTGGAGACTGGAATCAATGCCCTCCACAATTCCCATACAATCAGCTAGCTAAAGGCAAAGAAGGCGACTATTTGCAAACGAATGTAGATGTGGATTTTATACCCAATTGGCAATGGATATTTGATACAAAAACACCTACCAATCGAAAAAATGATAAGCCTTTTGATACTGAAAAGACATTTGTGACGTTAATTGATTTTTATCTAGTATCGCCCAATATAGAAGTGACTTCGTGTAAAGGAATTTCAAATAATTTTGAATTTTCGGATCATCAACCTGTAGCAATAACATTTAAACTAAAATAAATTTAAAATATAATGACTGTTAAAAGAACGGAAATAGCTGATTTAGGGGAATTTGGACTCATAAAAGAATTAACAAAGGAATTTCAACAAAGTATAGATACGTTGAAAGGAGTAGGTGATGATGCAGCCGTAATTAAATTCAATAAAGAAAACGCATTGATTTCTACCGATTTTTTGATAGAAAACATACATTTTGATTTAGCGTATACTCCTTTAAAACACTTGGGATATAAGGCTGCTATTGTTAATTTTTCGGATATTTACGCTATGAACGGTACGCCAAAACATATCACTGTTTCTATAGCAATTAGCAATCGATTTAGTGTAGAAGCGTTAAAAGAGATTTATAATGGCATACAAATAGCTTGTGAAAAATACAATGTAGATTTGATAGGTGGCGATACCACCACATCCGAAAAAGGTCTCATTATTTCTATCACAGTTATTGGCGAAGCGAATCAACAAGAAATTGTCTATAGAAATGGAGCAAAAGAAGGCGACATGATAGCAGTAACGGGTAATTTAGGGGCCGCATATATGGGATTGCAAATATTACAACGCGAGAAGGCCGTGTTTATAGAAAATCCAGAATTACAACCAGAGTTAAATGAAGATAATTCATATTTGATTCAACGATTTTTGAAGCCAGAAGCTCAAAAAGGAGTTATAGAATATTTCAAGAATGAAGGTATAAAACCAAATGCTATGATGGATATTAGCGATGGTCTTAGCAGTGAGTTATTTCATATTTGCACGCAATCAGGTGTGGGCGCCGAAATTGAAGAACGTTTTATTCCTATTGAAGAACTTACGTTCAACGAATCGATGAAAATGAATATTGACCCTTCTGTATCGGCACTTAATGGCGGTGAAGATTATGAATTGCTATTCACTTTTGACAAAAAATATATGGAGAAAATTATTGAAAATGAAAACATTACAGTAATTGGAGAGATAAAATCAAAAGACAAAGGTATTAAACTCAAATCAAAAGGCAATAATCTATACGATATGAAAGCACAAGGCTGGATATGTTTTTAATAAACTTGTAAATTATTATTTATATGAAAACATTTCTTCTCATTTCTTCTTTATGGATTTATTCAAATATAGCATTGGCTCAGCAAATTATCTGGTCAAATGATGAAATTCAATCAGGATTTTTGATTGATAATATTTTTACTCGCCAAGACATATCTACTCAAGTTATTGGTAAATCCGCAAGAGAAAATATCTGTGAAGTACACCAATACGATACCTCTTTTAATCTACTTAAAAAGAAATTAGTTCAATTTGACAAGAAGAAAAAATATGATTATCAAGGGGCTATTATTACACAAAATGATCAAACCTATTTTATTCTAAAAGAATTTGTGTCAGAAGAAGAATCACACAAATATTATCTTTTAAAATTTGACGAAGAAGGCGAAATTGTCATGAATCCAACTATGATTTTCAGTATACCTGGTCGCAAAAAAGAAGTATTTGAATTAAAAATATATTATTCACCTGATAAATCAAAAATAGCTTTGATAATCAACGATATAGACTATTCTCATTTTTCATCAACATCAGATTTCAACTCCTACATAGCCATATATCAATCAGATATGGATTTGCTTTATAAGAAAAAATACGCAATGCCTATGTTAGCTAGTAAAGTGGAAAATATAAATAACTGGCTAAACAATGATGGCTCATTGCTATATTATTACAAACTAGACAAATCTACAAATTCTGCTTTTTCAAGAAGTAATTTCTATGTAAATAAAATGATACTTATTAATAAATATGGGAAAACTATTAAAGAAATTGCATTTGAAAATGAAACTAATCACTTTTATACCACATTCAATATTATACCGATTGATAGTATATTTAGGATAGGTGGATTTTTTTCAAAAAATGAAAACAGAAGTTTTATTAATGGAGTTTCAATCATAGACCTAAACATTACAGATGGTATTATTATAAATAATCGTAATATCAATTTTGATTCTACTTTTTATTCACGAATATATAAAAAAAATAAAATTTCTCAAATACAAGAAAAAGGTATGGAAAATGACTATTTCATAATAGACTTTATCACAACAAAAGAGAAAAAAACAATTTTTATATGTGAGAAATATAATGTGGATATAGAATATGTAAGCAATCCTGTAGGTTTTGGATTTGGAGGTATGTATACAAATAATACACAAACATTTTATAATTTTAGCTGGGGAAATATCCTTACTTTTTGTATAGACAGTAATGATAAAGTACAATGGACAGACATTTATCTAAAAAGACAAGTACTTAAAACGAAATACTATGTTAATCCTTATGACTTTTACAATAACAAAGCATTGGCTAATATCATTCCAGTATCAATTTTCACTCATCAAAAAGATAATGAGTTAAATATTATTTTTAATGATGAAAAAGAAAATTATGATTTGCAAATGGAAAGTAATAATGAAGATAAGAAAATTAAATTACAATCAAATTTTGCTATATCACAGACGTATAATTATAATATCAACTTAGATAATGGCGATGAAGTAATTGAAAATATATTTAATGGTGTTCTAGAAGGATCTATCATTTTTCCTAGATTAAGTAAAAATATATCACAAGAAAAAACAATTATTTTTTCGAAGAAATATGATAAATATAAATTAGGGCAACTTAAATTCTAAGGAAACTTAGGAAATTGCTGAAAATTTGGATCTCTTTTTTCCAAAAAGGCATTCTTACCTTCTTGAGCTTCTTCCATCATATAAAACATCAGCGTGGCATCACCTGCAAATTCCATAATTCCTGCCTGACCATCCAATTCAGCATTCAATCCTCTTTTTAGCATACGAACAGCCATAGGACTACGTTTCATTATAGTTTTTGCAAATTTGACAGTTTCTAATTCTAAAAAATCTATTGGCACAACTTTATTCACCAAACCCATAGCCATAGCTTCTTGTGCTGAATATTGTTCACACAAATACCAAATTTCTCTTGCTTTTTTCTGTCCAACAATTCTTGCTAAATAGCTACTTCCAAATCCTGCATCAAAACTACCAACTTTAGGTCCAGTTTGTCCAAAAATTGCATTCTCAGAAGCAATACTCAAATCACACACTACATGAAGAACATGACCACCACCAATTGCATATCCATTCACCATAGCTATTACTGGCTTAGGTATAGATCGTATTTTTTTATGAATATCCAATACGTTTAATCTAGGAACACCGTCCTTTCCTATATATCCTCCTATTCCTTTTACTTCCTGGTCTCCTCCACTACAAAAAGCTTTTCGACCAGCACCTGTCAATATTATTACAGAAATAGATTGATCCTCTCTACATATATCTAGGGCATCTAAAATATCCTTATTCGTTTCAGGTCTAAAAGCATTATGTTTTTCAGGTCTATTTATTGTTATTTTTGCTATACCTTCATAAAACTCAAATAATATATCAGCATACTCTTTTATATTTTTCCAATTAGCTTTTTTCATTATTTTTTTTATTTAATTGAACAAAAAAAAGGTATAACTAAATCTAGCTATACCTTTATATAATTATTTATATTAGAAATATTCTAGTATTCCCAAAGATCACTTTCATAATTTCTAATATCATTTTGAATTCTATCAGACTCATACAAAAGATCTAAACCTGCTGCGTAATCTTTTATCCTTCTATCATAAGCATTAGATTCTTTCATAATATAACTTGAAAAATAACGAATTTCAAATAAGTCTTCCCAACTCATAGTAGCCGCTTCATTTTTAATATTATAAACTGGATACTGACTCAATATAGATCTTAAATCTGGATAATAAACCCAATACATTACTTCATCTCCAAGGACATCACCATTTTCTGATAATTTT
>JBIPMU010000054.1:0-7274 GCA_044377205.1 Chitinophagales bacterium
ATTAAATAAAATGTACATTTTAAATGGCAGCATTAAACGAAGTTAGAGATAGGATTAAGTCCGTAAAATCTACGCAACAAATTACCAAAGCGATGAAGTTAGTTTCGGCTAGTAAGCTTAAAAAAGCGACAAGTCGTATTACCTTAATGCGTCCTTATGCAGAAAAATTGCAAGATGTATTATCTAATATCATGCAATCAACCGATTTGTCTGAATTGTCTATGGGATATAACGACGAAAGACCTATCAATAAAGTATTGGTAGTGGCTTTCTCTTCGGATAGAGGTCTTTGTGGTGGTTTTAATTCAAATTTGATCAAAACGGCTAAAAGAGTAGTTGAAGAAAAATACGCAAATAAAGTAGGAAGAAAAAATATCACGGTTTTGCCAATTGGTAAAAAAGTAGATGAAAATTTTAGAAGAACGGATATAGCGGTTAATAGCGATTACTGGGATTTATTTTATAATCTAAATTTTGAAGAGTCTTCTAAAATAGCACAATTCTTGATGAATTCATTCCTGTCAAAAGAGTATGATGTAATTGAAGTTGTTTATTCAAAATTCAAAAATGCAGCCGTACAAGAGTTTTCTGTTGAACAATTTTTGCCTGTAGCAAAAGTTCAATCTACTACTAAAGTTTCTAACAATGCAGATTATGTATTTGAGCCAAATAAAATTGCGTTGTTGGAAGAATTGATTCCAAAGATTTTAAAAACGACATTTTTTAGATATTGTTTGGATAATAATGCTTCGGAGCACGGCGCTAGAATGGTAGCGATGGATAGTGCAACTAATAATGCAGGCGACTTGATTAAGAAATTAGAAATCGAGTACAACAAAGCACGTCAAGCAGCTATTACAAATCAAATTATGGAAATTGTAGGTGGTGCAGCAGCCTTGGATGCTTAGTACCAACTAAATTTTTTCAAAATATAAAAAAGACCTTCTAAATAAAGAAGGTCTTTTTTTATGAATTTAATTTTTTAGGGAATATACTCAAAAGCTCCAATATCTATGCCGCTTCCATTGGGCCTAGGATTACCTTTGATGTCTATCAGTAGTCCATTACTTTTACCTGCATCTATACAAGGCGATGTGGCTTTTAGATTCAAGTTTTCTTTATCTATGGTTGTACTTACAAGTTGGGGGTCTATATTGATTTTACAGTTTTGAAAACTAGAATTGGTAAAACTGCTAGAAGATTTATACAAGCAATTCTCAAAAGAATAAATTGTTTTATCATTCAACGTGCTCTCTATGTCCAGCAAAACTTGCTCTCGTCCAGATCCATAAAAAATACAATTTTGGAATAGGCAATTATCTAATTTGTTTTGAAAATTCTGCTTCAGCGAATTGTCATAAAATTGATTGGATAGAACAAAAACACCTTTGTCTTCTCTGCTTTGAGAATTAAAAAATGTACAATTTGTAAAATTATATTTACCTCCCAGCATCAGTTGTACAAGATAGTCTGTTGAGGTGTAAAACTCTGAATTAATAGCGGTTACTTCATTGTTTAAGCTTCTTATAGCCCAGTAGTATGCATTTTTTATTGTGGTATTTTCTATCTCAAGGGTTGAACGTGTGGCATTGGTCATAAGCGAATAATCCGTTTTGTCTTGAAATCCAAGCCAAACTCCAAATGCACTTTCGTCTATAATGGCATATCGTATCGCATTTTTGGGACTGCCTCTGTAATATAGCAAACCAAGCCACTGGCCTGCTAGATGCTGATATTTGCTCTCCAGCCTCAATCCGCCTAGTTCTACTTTTTGGTCTTTTTTGCCATCTATCACCAATTGTCCTTCTACCAAAATACCCGAACTGTTGTCAAAATATATTTTACAACCAGCCCCAATCGTTAGTTTTGCGCCTTTGGCTATATAAATTCCCGGCGTAATTCCATTTCCCGAAGTCTTGTGGAGTACTACGTGAGGTTTGTCATTAGCCCAAAACGTGTTGGAAGAAATGATTTCTCCTTTATGAAAGTAGGCATCCAACCCAATCGAAAAAAGCACTACAGACTGTGTTTTGCCATTAATCTCGAAATTAATTTTGTCATCTACTACCAAAATCTGTTTTACAGGGTCAATTTTTACCTTTACAAACACCCAAACACTGTCATTCCCTTCAATCCGAATATTGGAAACATCATTGCCCGTGTAGCCATCTATATTGATTTGATAGAACGAAGTGTTGCCTTTTTCGAGAGATGCATTAGAAATAATTACGGGCGACTCCGAACGATTATATATTTTGAAGGAACGCGTAGCCGAGCCTATACTCTGAAAAACCGTATCAAAATACAAGGTATCTGTAGAAAATTCAAGATTGAAGGATGGATTGCTATTGATAGTTTCCGTATTGCATCCCCAAAAAGACCAACTCAATAATACTATTATAAAAAAAAGCAGTTTGTTCAATTTTAAATTTTTATACAAACGCAAATCTAAATGTTTTTATTTTTACTTTCTCAATAAAATGAAGCAATAAATACACACTATACAAATTTTTTAAACTTTGGGTGCTTTCCGTGCTATCCGCTATATCTATTCTGCTTTGCTTCAGAGGATGCTGTTTCTATCACGAGCGCAAAAAAAATGTGTAGATAAGTTATATCAAAAAGAACTTAAAAATAACTAAATTGTTTACTTATATTTGTAATCTATTTAATTTCTAATTTAATAATAGAACAGAAATATTATGGTAAATAAAAATATAATAGAAACATTGCATTTGTTCACAAAAATTGATTTTGAGCTAATTGAGTTATTGAAATCATTGTCGCCAAATGAGTGGAACTGTCAAACGATTGCAAAATTATGGACAGTTAAAGATGTCGCTTCTCATCTACTTGATGGAAATTTAAGAGCATTGTCAGTATCTAGAGATAATTATATATTAGAAAGCACTGAGAATATCAATTCTTTTCAAGAACTCACAAGTTATATAAATAATTTAAATAATTCTTGGGTATCGGCTACAAAAAGATTAAGTCCGAAAATAATAATTAATTTGTTAGAAATTACAAATAGTGAATATTATAACCATTTAAAAACATTAAATTTATTTGATGAGGCTATTTATTCTGTAGCTTGGTCAGGACAGAGTTCCTCTCCCAACTGGTTTCACATAGCAAGAGAATATACTGAAAAGTTTTTACATCAACAACAAATAAGAGATGCTCTTGGTAGACAAGGAATTATGACAAAGGAATTATTTTATCCATTTGTTGATATATTAATGTATGCTTTTCCATATACCTTTAGACAAATTGATGCTATGAATGGAACAATAGTTTCTATAAAAGTAAACTCTGATATTGGTGGAATTTGGAGTATTATAAAAACATCATCAGGTTGGATTTTAGATAAAAGCCAAAATCTTAATGCAACTTCAATTGTTATTATTAATCCTGATACATTATGGAAATTATTCTCAAAAAGTTTGAAACCAGAGGATGTTTTAGATAAGGTAGAAATGAAAGGAGATCTTAATTATGCCAAACATATGCTTAGTATAGTAGCTGTAATGGCATAAAATTACAGTTTTTTTTGACACTAAAATCAGTGAATACATTAATTACAAATGAACCTTATAAATAATATTTCTTCTTTTTATTTCCTCTTGCGCAAGTGATAGTAGCGGTATACTACGAAGCTTGCGTACCGTTCATATATCCGTATTTTTCAAACTTTGTTTTCAAAAACGGCTATAATGTCGGTATTCAAAAAAGGAGATAAAGCCGATAGCACGGCCCTTTGGGTGCGCCCAAAAAAAAGATAGTAGATGAAAAATTATAGTGTATTTTTGTGTTATTAAAAAAAAATAGAATATATGGCTACGATAGCATTAAAAGGAAATGAAATACATACACAAGGCGAATTGCCTGCAATAGGAACGACATTTGTAGCAGAAGGATTGGTAGCAAAGGATTTGAGCGAAGTATCTACAGCTGCTTACCAAGGTAAAAAGTTGGTATTGAATATATTTCCGAGCATTGATACAGGGACTTGTGCTATGAGTGTGCGCACGTTTAATGAAAAAGCAAGTCAAATGGATAATACGCAAGTTTTGTGTATTTCGGTGGATTTGCCCTTTGCGATGAATCGTTTTTGTGGAGCAGAAGGTATCGAAAATATTACAACTTTGTCTGCTTTTAGAAGTTCATCTTTTGATTTTTTGAAAATGGTAGATGGTCCTTTGAAAGGGTTGACGAGCCGTGTGGTAATTGCACTAGACGAAAATGGTGTGGTCACGCATACAGAGCAGGTTGCAGATATAGTAGACGAACCTCAATATAATTTTTAATTCAAAACAAACTAGCGATGCAAAAATTAATAGCACCTTTTAATTTGCAACAGTGGATAGAGGAGAATAGGGATTTGCTCAAGCCGCCTGTATCTAATAAGAATTTGTACAAAGAAAGTGGCGACTATATTGTCATGATAGTAGGCGGACCCAATGCTAGAAAGGATTATCATTATAATGAAACGGAAGAACTTTTTTATCAAATAGAAGGTGATATAGAAGTGGGCGTGCAGATAGATGGCAAAGCGGAGGTAATAAAAATAAAAGAGGGTGAAATGTTTCTTTTGCCGGCTCGAATTCCACATAGTCCTTCGCGTCCTGCTGGCTCGGTAGGCTTGGTCATCGAACGAAAACGTTCGGAGGTAATGAATGATGGGTTGCTATGGTTTTGTGAATCGTGCAATACTAATTTGAAGGAATATTATTTTCATTTGGATAATATTGAAAAAGATTTTATTCCACGATTCAAGGAATTTTATGGTTCCGAAGAAATGCGGACTTGTCCTAATTGTAATCATGTAATGGCATCTGATCCAAGGTTTGCATAATTAAGGATAGCATAAAATTCCTTGTTGCTAAAAAAAATGTTTTTTATAAGTATTAAGAAAGTTTTCATATGTTTTTGATAATATTCAAAAGCCAAAATTGAATGTATATTAAAAATAATTGAATCAAATCAAATAGTTAATTTCAAAATTATTACATTTGTAGCTTAAATCAATTCCAATATATTTGGAATTTAAATAGTTTATTTTAAAATCAACAAGTATGAAAAAATTTAGTGAAATAGTATATTCTCGTCCTAATTTGGAAGCGTATTCTGCCGAATTGAAAAAAGATATAGAAGCTTTTAAAGCTTCAGATACATTGGAATTGCAGCGTCAACTTTTTTTGAAAATTTCTAGAGATTCTAAGAAAAATGGTAGTGCACATTCATTTGTAGAAGTGAAATACAGTCAAAATTCAAAAGATGCTTTCTTTGAAGACGAAAAAAAGTATTTTGATAATGAAATGCCTAAACTAAGTCCTGTTTTTAAGGAGTTTGGCATAGCTTGTTTGAATGCAAAATTCAGAAAGGAATTGGAAGCAGAATTTGGCAAACAATTTTTTGATTTGACAGAGTTGCAGAATAAAATTGTATCGGAGGAAGTAGTTCCTTTGTTGCAAAAAGAAAATGAATTAAGTGCTGAATATCAAAAACTAAAATCAGAAATCAAAATTGATTTTGATGGCAAAATGAGAAATCTTAGCGGAATGTCGCCATTGATGGAGAGTACCGATAGAGAGTATCGCAAGGCTGCATCAAAAGCAATGTATTCGGAGATGATAAAAGTTCAGCCAGAATTGGATAGAATCTACGATGAGTTGGTAAAAGTTCGTACCGAATTGGCACATAAATTGGGTTATGAGAATTTTGTACAAATGGGCTATGATAGAATGGGACGTACTTGTTATAATGCTCAAGATATTACAAAATACAGAGGTTTTGTAGCTAAATATGTAACGCCAAAAGTAGCGATATTGAAAGATAAAATCGCTAAATTACAGGGATTGGACACGATGTATCATTACGATTCTTTGTTATTCAAAGATGGAAATGCAACGCCAAAAACTAGTCCAGAACAAATGATAGCTGATGCTCAGGTTATGTATAATGAGCTATCTCACGAAACAGGTGTATTCTTCAAGCAAATGATTGATCTAGAAGTAATGGATTTGTTGAATAGAGAAAATAAGAGCCCAGGAGGCTATTGTACTTATATCGATGAGATAAAATCACCTTTTATATTCTCAAATTTCAATGGAACGTCGCATGATGTGGATGTATTGACGCATGAGGCAGGACACGCTTTTCAATGTTATTGTAGTACGCATTTTGAATTGGGAGAATATTTGTTCCCCACTTCTGAAAGTGCTGAAATTCATTCAATGAGCATGGAATTTTTTGCATGGAATTGGGTAGATAAATTCTTTTTGCAAGATACGGAGAAGTATAAATTAGGGCATTTGCTTAAATCTTTGTTTTTCTTGCCATATGGTGTATCTGTAGATGAATTCCAACAAAATGTATTTGAAAACCCTTCAATTTCTGCTGAAAAACGCAGAGCTATGTGGAATAAAGTAAGTGATACCTACTCACCGTGGATTAAAGTAGATAATGAGCCATTTTTGGAAAATGGAGGTAGATGGCAGTTACAAGCACATATTTATCAAATGCCTTTCTATTATATAGATTATACGTTGGCACAATTGTGTGCATTCCAGTTTTACAAAAAAATGAATGAAGATTTTGATAAGGCTTGGAAAGATTATCATAGACTTTGCAAACAAGGAGGAAGTATGAATTTCTTAGAATTATTAGAAGTTGCAAATTTGAGTTCTCCATTTGATGAAAAAGGCTTTGCTGAAACAATTGACTTTATTTTTAATGAAATCAATCGATTGTTTGATGAATATAATAAAGAATTAGCTGCAAACTAAGATACAAATAAAAAGGCACTTGAAATTTAATAGTGCCTTTTTATATTTAAGACTATGGCTATATATATAAAGGAATCAAACGGAAAGGATAGAGGAGTATTTACCGATGCAGATATTGATGTAGGTGAATTAATCGAGATTTGTCCAGTAATTGTTTTGCCTGCACAAGATAGGGAGTTAATAGATCAAACCGATATTTTTAATTATTATTTTCTATGGGATGATGATCATTCAAAAAGTGCTATAGCACTGGGATATGGATCATTGTACAATCATAGCAATAGAGCCAATACAATATATGAAAGTTATTATGAAGAAAGAGAAATACACTTTATTTGCCACAGGCCTATTAAAGCAGGCGATGAAATAACTATTAACTATAATTTGGATCCAGATTGTGAGGATAAAATGTGGTTTGAATAAAAAAATAATAACACATTAATTATTGACAATCAATTTATTATAAAAATTTAAAGATCTGAA
>JBIPMU010000055.1:0-7202 GCA_044377205.1 Chitinophagales bacterium
GAAGAAAACTGCGTGTTGACACCTTTGTTAAATCCCGTATTGGTAACTTCCAATCGCTGCGTTAACTTCTTATTTTCATCAAATAAATAAGCGTTATTTGTAGCATTATTACCGCCATTTGTTATTTCAGAATTCATATCAAAGGTAAAATTAAAACTATTTTTATCATCAAAATCATAGTCGATACCTGCCTTTGCATTATGTCCACGAGTAATATTTTTCCAACGCATATCTTGGGTGTAATAGCTTGTCGCATAGGGCAGTAATAATGTTCTATCTTCATAATAGGTATAATACATATCGCGGTACAAGAAATTATAAGATCCAAAAAGATTTACTTTTCCTTTTTTGAAATTGAACAAGCCACCTGCATTATATTTATTCAAAGGTGTACCAATATTGGCATTGATTTTTGCATTAAAGCCACTTTTCTTATTCTTTTTGAGATTAATCACAATGATACCGCCTTTTCCTTCCGCATCGTATTTTGCATCAGGATTATTTTGAATTTGGATAGACTGAACCGAAGATGCTTGAATGCTATTCATAAATGATTTTATATCGCTTTCTGCCAAGAGGGACATTTTTCCATCCACCAATATCCGCAGTCCGGATTTTCCATTATATGTCACATTCGAATTATTATCTACCGATACGCCTGGCATTTGAGTAATCAAATCCTGTAATGTCCCTTGTTGTATTGCAACCTTGCTTGCATCCAAAGTTATTTTGCCTATTTCTTGCTTGATAGTAGGTCTATTTCCAGCAATTGAAATTTCTTGTATCGATATCTTTTTTTGACTCAAACCTATATTACCAATATTAACTTTACAATTATTGCTATTAACAATTATATCTGTTTTATATTCATTATACGTCTTGTTTTTTATCACTATATAAAAAGTATCAATATTTAATTTATCAAATATAAAAATACCTTCTAATGAAGAAAGATTTCTTTGAACTTCTATATTATTTCTCAATAATATAACTTCAATTTTAGAAATCGGTTTATTTTGAAAAATAATTTTCCCAGATATAGAACAGTTACTTTGTGAAAATAAAGAAGAAATACTTACAAATAATAATAAAAATATAGTTTTCATAGATTTAATTAGTCTAAAGTTTTTAGAGTTTTTATTGACTTCAAGTTACAAGAGTTTATAGATATTCATAAAAATTTCTTATAATCATTAAACCAAAAGATGCAAAAATACATCAAAAGGAAAGTTTAACCACTTAAAAAAATGATATGAAAAAAACGATATTAATAATAGGCCTAACTATTATTTTGGGAACTATTACAGCACAACAAGATATTAAATCACCTCTTCCAACTAAAGGAGAAACATTAGACATGCTTTCTTCATCCCCTTCTGATGATATACAAGAGAAACGATTTGAAAAAATGAAGACGGAATTAAAGCTGACACCTGAGCAAGAATTAAAGATTAAAGCATTGATGATTAAAATTCGTGAAGCGAAAAAAGCAAAAAGACAAGAGATGAAAGAAAGAATGAAAGCAGAAAACAAAACACAAAGAGAAGCAATGCGAACTGAAATGAAAAAAATACTGACACCAGAGCAAATGGAGAAATTCAAACAAATGCGTAAAGCAGAAAAAAAAGCAAGAAAAGAAAACTAAAATAAATTTTTCAGTTTTCTAATAAATCTTATTTAAAGCGAGGTATATAAAACCTCGCTTTTTTTTAATTATTACTACTTATCAATTTAAAAGTATACCTTTACGCAAAATGAAAAATGTTTTTCATTTATAAATCCATTTTATGAGTAAAGATAAAATAACTAGAAACAAAAAGAAAGCTCCAAGCGATAAATCGAAATCAAAACCTTTGAGCGAATATCAAGCTTCAAAAAAAGGAAGTATCATTACATTTATAGAAACAAAAGATTTAAAGAAGAAATAAAAAAAGCCCACTTTTAAAATGTGGGCTTTTTTATGATTTTAAAATATAATTTTAATCTGCTAGCTTAAACCATATTTTCTTTTCTTCAAGATGAACTTTTTGGACAATGATTCGAACTTCATCGCCATAGAAAAAACTATATTTACCATTTTTTGATATTAGTCCAATTTTTTGTGCATTAAATTCAAAAGGATCTTTAAAGTTTTTTTGAATTTCTACAAATCCTTCACATTTATTATCGCTCAATTCTACCCAAAATCCTGCTTGTATAGCACCGCTAATAATGCCTGTAAATTCTTCTCCTATTTTTGTAGACAAATACTCTACTTGCTTATACTTAATACCTTCGCGCTCGCATTCGGTTGCAAATTTTTCTTGCTGACTGCAATGTTGACATTTCATTTCCAATAAATCTCTTGGATAATCCGTTTTTGTGCCATACAGTATACTTTCGAGCAATCGATGCACCAATAAATCAGGATATCGACGAATAGGGGAGGTAAAATGGGTATAAAACTCATACGCCAAACCATAATGTCCAATATTTTCGGTTCCATAATAGGCTTTTGCCATACTACGAATCGCCAATTGATTGAGAATAGCGGCTTCAGGAGTATTTTTAATACCTTCCAAAAAGTTATTGAGTATAATTGAAGCTTTGTTTGGATCTTCTAGCGCTTGTATTTTATGTTGCCCAAGACGAAATGCCGTTTCACGAAACTGCTCCAATTTTTCCATACTCGGCAAATCGTGATTTCGATATACCGAAGCTCTAATTTTCTTATCTTTTACATGATTGCTCAAAAATTTAGCTACACTTACATTGGCTTTTAGCATAAAATCCTCAATCAGTAAATTACTATCTTTTTGTACTTTTTCATAGACTTCGATAGGTACGCCGTCATTATCCAATCTAAAACGTACTTCGGGACTTACAAAGCTAATAGCGCCTTTTTTGTATCGTTCTACACGCCAAATTTTTGAAATTTTATCTAAAAATAAAATTTCTTCAGCAAAATCGCCTTTTTTTGTCTCAATAATATCTTGTGCTTCTTCGTATGTATAGCGTCTGTCTGATTTTATTATAGTTTTGCAAATTCGTTCATTGATTATTTTTCCTTTTGCATCTACATCAAAAATAACTGCAAAAGCATAACGTTCAACATTTGGATTGAGGGAACAAAGATTATTTGAAAGCATTTCGGGCAACATGGGCGCAACTCTGTCGGGCAAATATACCGAAGTAGCTCGCTTATACGCCTCTTCATCAATTAATGTATTGGATTTTACATAATGACTTACATCGGCGATATGAACCCCTAATTCATAATGATTATCATCAATTTTTTTGTATGAAATGGCATCGTCAAAATCTTTCGCATCTACTGGGTCTATTGTAAAAGTCAATGTTTTACGAAAATCTTCACGATATGAAAGTTCACTTTTTTCTATTTTTGGATTTACAGCTTTTAATTCCTCCAAAACAGATTCATCAAACTCTTGTTGAAATCCTTTTTCGAGCAAAATGGATTTCATTTCAATATTATTTTTTGAAACATTATTGAGAATTTCTACGACTTTTCCTCGTGGATTTTTTTCACCTTCATTCCATTCCAAAAAATCTACCACTACAAAATCACCATTTTTAGCACCTTTTGTATGTTTATAATTGATATAAAAATGATTTTTTACTTTTCTTGAAAGTGGGTCTACAAATGTATCACGCTCTGTCTGATGTACTTTTCCAATGATACTTTCTATATTTCGTTCTAAAACTCTGATTAAATTTGCTTCGGGTCTTTTTCCTTCTTTCACAGGAAGTACTTCTACAATTACTCTATCACCGTTGAAGACTTTGAGTCCATCTTTTTGTCTAAAAATAGCATCTTTGTCCATACCATCCACAATGGCAAAAACTGCACCATTGCTAGAAATATCTATTTTAGCTTCAAAATGATACTTAGCATTGGATTGGGGGATAAATTTTGATTGAGGTTTTAAATCTTCCTTTTTTATTTCTTTTTTCTTTTTCACTTCTGGGGCATTATCTTTTTGCACATCAATATCTTTAACTTTCCATTCGCTTTGCTCCAATAATTGAAACTGAAAACGCTCAGGCTCACTTATTTTTCCTTGTCTTTTTAGAATATCTAAGGCATGAAATAGTTTTTCTTTCCTTGTTTTCTTAGGTAAAAAATGTAATAAAGTGTCAAATGAGAACGTTTTTTGTGTATTTCCTGCAAATAGTTTCAGAATTTTAGATTCTGTATTTTCTTTTTTCTTAGGCATTTAAAAAATTATAATGTCAGCAAAGTTAAGTGTTTTTATTTTGGGAACCCATTAAATTATTGTACATACATCATTTGACTACTAATACTATCGGCATAAAGCTTACCTTTAGACGTAAGTATAACATGTTCATTATTAAGTATAATAAGATTTTGATCTATTAGGTTTTGAATTTGTGTTTTTATATATTTAGCATAAAAAGGTCCGAATCTATATTCAATTTCATTAACAGGAATACCCCATTTTGTTCTCAGACGAGTTAAAACAAACTCATTATATTGGTTTTCAATGGATAAATTTTCTATTTCGGAATAGGGGAGTGAGGGACAGTTTTTGAGGTATAGATTCAAGTTACTAAGATTCCACCGTCGATTTTGTCCATCAAAACTATGTGCCGAAGGACCTACACCTAAATATTTAGCCCCAAACCAATAATTGGTATTGTGGCGAGATTCAAAGCCTTTTTGTGCATAATTGGATATTTCATATTGTTCAAATCCTCTAGCGCCCAACATTTCTATTGTTTTTTCAAACTGAATTACACTTTCATCCTCGCAAGGTTTTTCGATTATTTGCTGTTTTATCAATCGTTGTAGCTTCGTTTTTTCTTCAATAGTTAAGTTATAACAGGAAATATGTTTTGGATTAAGCGAAATGGCTTTCATGAGATTTTTTTCCCAAGAATTTAACGTTTGATTGGGTAAATTAAACATCAAGTCTATCGATATATTTTCTATATAATTTAATGATTGCTCTATACAATAAATAGCTTCCATGCTATTGTGAACTCGATTCATTGCCTTCAACTCGTTATCATCAAAAGATTGCACACCTATACTCAATCGATTGACTCCTAACTGATGTAAAAGTTGAATTTTTTCCTTTTTTAAATCCTCAGGATTGGATTCAAATGTAAATTCTATATTAGATTTAACTGAAAAATTATGGAATATTATTCCAATTAAAAATTCTAAATCTCTTTGTGAAAGTAGGGAAGGCGTTCCGCCACCAAAATAGATAGTTTCTAGCTCTTCATCCTCTAATTCATCTTTTCTACTGATTAATTCTTTTGCTATTGTAGCGATTAATTCATCCTTACGAGTCAGCGTATTGACAAAATAAAAATTGCAATAATGACAGGCCTGGGTGCAAAAAGGAATGTGAATATATATTCCCGCCACAATTATTTGGTTTGAGGATATTCTTTTTGTAAAAGTCGAATATCACGTATCAATTTTTTCATATCCTTGCCATTAGTGCCATCGTAGTAGCCTCGAATGTGCAAATGAGGATCTATCAATGCAATCAACTGACTGTGAACAAAGTCTTCGCCATATGAACTATCTTTTGGTGTAGCAATAAAATAGGATGTTCGAGCTAAATCATATAAATAATCTGCCTTGCTAGTAGCAAAATACCATTTTTTGGAAATTGCCTTATGTCTTTTTGCATAATTTTTTAAAACAGTAGGATTATCATAGAGTGGATCTACCGTATGAGATAACAATAAAACTTTGGAATCCTTTACAAATGTATCTTGAATATTGCTTAAATTTGAAGACATTATTGGGCAAATTCCTTCACAAGAAGTAAAAAAGAAATCCGTCACCCAGATTTTATTTTCAAAGGTCTCTCGAGTTAAAACTTGACTATCTTGGTCAATGACTTCGAATGGTCTGACTTGATACTGATCAGCTGTAAAAGTATCCGCTCCATAATAGGGTAGATTAGATTCAAAAGGTGTATTTGCTTTAATAACGCCAGCCAAATGCCACCAAACTGCGATAATTGTAATAACAACAATAATTGCAAAAGCTTTTAAAAATTTATGTACCATATGCTTTAAAATAAAAAAAGCCAAACGACATGCGTTTGGCTAAACTTTAGTAGCGAGGGCTGGACTCGAACCAACGACCTTCGGGTTATGAGCCCGACGAGCTACCTACTGCTCTACCTCGCGATATTGGACTGTAAATATAATGCTATTTTATTTAAACTGTCAAGATAATTGATGAAAATTTTTTATTTTTCTTTTAATTCATTGATATATAAATTGTTGAACCAATCATAAATTAATAAAATAAATAAAAAAACAAATGATATTTTACGGTTCAAAACTTTATTCTAAAAAATATTGTTTCATAATCATGAATTTAAACTACAAAAAATCACTTTTTGCAGAATTATTGCCTGCCGATACGATTGAAAATTCTTCAAGTCGTCAAGTTTTTGAGGCATGTTACAGCTATGTATCTCCAAAAAAACCAACAAATCCTATATTAAGAGCATTTTCAGATTCAGTGGCTTCTTTATTAAAGATTCAAAAAGACACCCAATTATCTAAGGATTTTCTAGATATTATATCGGGAAATAAAGTTTTATTGGACACAAGACCTTACGCCATGTGTTATGGTGGTCATCAATTTGGGCAATGGGCAGGACAGCTTGGCGATGGAAGAGCGATAAATTTATTTGATATAGAAACTAATCATGAGCGTTGGACGCTTCAATTAAAAGGCGCAGGCCCCACTCCATATTCAAGAAATGCAGATGGTTTTGCAGTTTTGCGTTCCTCCATACGTGAATTTTTATGTAGCGAAGCAATGTACCATCTTAATATTCCTTCCACAAGAGCTTTGTCATTATGTGAAACAGGCGATGAAATATTGCGTGATATGCTGTATAATGGTAATCCTAAAATGGAAAAAGGAGCCATTATATGTAGGGTAGCCAAAAGTTTTGTACGTTTTGGAAACTTTGAAATTTTTGCGAGTCGTGGAGATGTAGATCGTTTGAAACAATTGACTGATTTTGTAATTTCGAATTATTATTCTCATTTAGAAAGATCTTCAAAGTCTATTTATCTTGAATTTTTGAAAGAAGTAGCAGAAAGAACCATGAAAATGATTATTGATTGGCAACGAGTTGGATTCGTTCATGGTGTAATGAATACAGATAATATGTCTATATTAGGTGACACAATAG
>JBIPMU010000283.1:0-7163 GCA_044377205.1 Chitinophagales bacterium
TAATCATTTTTTTGCGGAAAGACGCTATGCACAAGCCCATAAGAATGCACTGGAAATATATCATGCTATGCGCAGTGGCGATTTGGAACGATTTGGTGAAATTGTAGAAGAAGAAGCCCTCACCCTTCACGCTTTGATGATGATGAGTTCGCCGTCTTTTATCCTGCTAAAGCCTGCTACATTGGCTATGATAGAAAAGATAAGACTATTCCGTACCGAAAGTAAATTGCCTGTTTATTTCACATTGGATGCAGGGCCTAATATTCATCTATTATACCCCAATTCTATTACAAAAGAGATAGCGCTTTTTATTGATCAAGAATTGAAGCCTTTATGCGAAAATCAATTTTTGATAAAAGACGAAGTGGGGCAAGGTTTGGAAATTATTTCAAAATCATTCTAAATAAATGCAACAAAAAAGAACACATTTCCCATCCAAAGTGATTCTTTTTGGAGAATATTTGGTTCTTTTTGGAGGCGATGCATTGGCCATTCCTTTCGAGACTTTTTCAATGCAAATTTCCCATCAGCCTCAAGTAGATTTTAAAGACGTTTTATCGGATTTTTCTAACTATCTGCTATCTAATTCTTTGTTTGAAAATAGAATAGATAAATCCTTATTAGATTCATTTTTTGAAACAAATTCGCTTGCAAGCAAAATCCCGATGGGTTATGGACTGGGAAGTTCGGGCGCTGTGGTGGCTTGCTTTTATGAAATATTCATAAGAGATAAAAAGGAATCTTTGGTTGAAATTCAACAGGAATTAGCCTCAATGGAAGCTTTCTTTCATGAAAAAAGTAGCGGATTGGATCCATTGACATCGTATATTCAAGAGCCTATTCTTATCCAAAAACAAATTCCCAAAATAATATCGCTTCAAAGAGATGTTTTATCGCCTTTTTGGCTTTTTGACAGCGGTATTGAGCGCAAAGCACACGAAGCAATTCATATTTTTAAAGAATTGATGACTCAAGATTCTTTTCAAAAAGTTATAAAAGAAGAAATGCTACCCATCAATCAATCCATTATACAAAAAATGATAGAAGGGACTGATATTCAACACGAAATAAAAGCATTTTCCCAGCTACAATTTGAGTTATTTGAGGCATTGATTCCTGCCTCTGTTAAAGAAATTTGGCAAAAAGGACTGGAAACCAACCGCTATTATATGAAACTATGTGGCGCAGGCAAAGGTGGCTTTTTCCTTATTTATTCAAAAGATACTGAACCTTTAGCGGGTAGTTGGAGATTGTTATAAAATAAGAATTTATTCTAATCCTCCTCTGTCATCATTTCCCAAAGTTTATCTTTGAGTTTGTCTAAATTTTTATTAGCAATTGAAGATATAAATATCAATTCTACACTTTTTAGTTCGCTGCGATACCAGTTTTCAATTTCTTCATCGATTAAATCCGATTTTGAAATGGCTATAAGTCTTTTTTTATCGAGTAACTCTGGGTTATATTTCTTCAACTCATTGATGAGAATGTCGTATTCCTGTTTGATGCTTTCGCACGTAGCAGAAATCATAAACAATAAAACCGAATTTCGTTCGATATGTCTCAAAAATCGATGCCCAAGTCCTTTGCCTTCGGATGCACCTTCGATAATTCCAGGAATATCCGCCATACAAAACGAACGATCATCGCGGTAATATACAATACCTAACTGAGGTACTAATGTGGTAAAAGGATAGTTGGCTATTTCGGGTTTAGCGGCTGATAATACAGACAGTAAGGTTGATTTTCCCGCATTGGGAAAACCTACTAAGCCCACATCGGCCAAAACTTTTAATTCAAAAATAACCCAGCCTTCCACACAACCTTCTCCGGGCTGCGCATAGGTAGGCGCTTGATTGGTAGCGGTTTTGAAATTGGTATTACCCAATCCTCCTCTTCCACCTTGAAATATAATTTCTTCTTGATTTTTATCGGTAATTTCCACTAAAACTTCGCCCGTTTCAGCATCTTTTATCACCGTTCCCAAGGGTACTTCTAGGATAATATCCTCTCCATTAGAACCACTACTATTAGCACCTGCTCCGTTGACCCCATCATCGGCATGCACGTGTTTTTTATATTTTAAGTGAAGAAGCGTCCACAATTGGGTATTGGCTCTGACGATAATATGACCTCCTCTACCGCCATTTCCACCATCAGGACCACCGTTGGGAATAAATTTTTCTCTACGAAAATGCGCACTTCCAGCTCCACCCTTACCACTTCTACAAAAAATCTTTACGTAATCAATAAAGTTAGAATCCATTATACTGCATTTTCATTTACTCAAAAAGTAAACTGAGGTGAATTAAAATTTAAGGTGCAAATGTAAACAAATTTATCCTTGTCTGATTAAAAACAAAAACAAAACTCTATTTTAGAAGAACTATTTTTCTTTTTAGATGCATTTATACAAACTAAATTGCAGCATCCATTTCCGTACAAATATTTTCAAAAATGATATCAATATCACCAATACCGTTGATAACTTTCAACTTACCTTGTCCTTGATAATAAGGCAATACCTGTATTGTTTTTTGGAAATATTCATCGATTCTTTTGATTAATTTTTCTTGAGAATCATCTGCTCTACCGCTTGTTTTAGCTCTTTCGGCTATTCTCTTTTTCACTTCTTCTTCCGATACATCAAGCTGAATCACCAAATTTACCGCTTCGCCTTTATTTTCAAAAAACGAATCCAACGCCTTGGCTTGTGCTATTGTTCGAGGAAAACCATCTAATATAAATCCATTTACTTGGTTATGTTTTACCATTTCATCCTCTAGCATTCGAATCGTAATATCATCTGGGACCAAAATACCATTGTCCAATATCGATTGTACCTCTTGTCCCAATGCGGTTTTATTTTTGATATGCTCACGAAACATATCGCCTGTAGACAAATGTTTCAAATTGTATTTTTCAATAATTCTATCCGATTGAGTTCCTTTTCCAGCACCTGGTGAACCAAAAATTACGAGATTAAACATGGGTATTAATTTATATTTACTTAATTGGTTTTATTTATCAATTGCTAGCCAAATTGTTCTACTTACACGAAGTGTATACGGTAAAATCAATATAGCCAATACACCCAACAAAATAAATGTTTTAGTCAACGAAAATTCAAGAACTACCATTGAAATCAATGCAGTAATTAAAAAAACAAATGAGGAAATAAAATACGAAATATACATTGCACCTAAATAATATCCAGGTTCTGGATGAAAATTGGCATTACAACTTTTACATTTCTCATTCATTTTTGCAAAACTCAAAATATTGAAAATCGAAGTTTTATACATACTTACCTTGCCACAATGTGGACAATTACAACGAAGAATATTTGAAATTTTACTCATTTATATTTGTTAGATTGGCCTACAAAAATAGATAAAAATTGTGAGTTGGGTTCAATTATTTGTAAAAATACTATACTTTTTTGCAATATTTTTTAATAATTGAATCACAAGCACTGTCTAGCATCTGAAAAACATTTTCAAATCCATCGCCTTCTCCATAATATGGGTCGGGTACATTGATATTTCTATGAGGCTCAAGCTCATTCATTATCAATTCTATCTTATTCAACTCCTCTTCTTTTGCCATTTTTCTCACATCCTGATAATTCATAGAATCCATTACATAAATTCTATCAAATGCTTCATAGTCAATACTTCTGAGTTTTCTAGCTCGCTGATAGGTCAAATCAACACCATGTTTTTTGGCTACTTGAATGGAACGACTATCGGGCAAATCCCCCACATGCCAGCCTCCTGTACCTGCACTATCTACTTCCCAGTCCAGTCCTTGTTCGGCTATTTTATGCTTCATAATACCTTCTGCCAAAGGCGAACGACAGATATTGCCAAGACAAACAAATAACAATTTCATATATAAGTAGATTAATTGGATTGAACAAAAGGATGCGCCTCTGCTTTATCAGCATCATTTGCCGCTATCATTTTCAAATGTTCCGCACGGCCTTTTTTGAATACTTGACGGCCTTTATCAATTCCTTTTCTCAACTCTTTTTGCTGTTCGATAGGTAATTTGATAAAATCCACACATTCTGAACTACAACAATTTTCAAAAGCTTCTTTGCAGCTATCGCATTGGATAAATAACAAATGGCAGGCCTCATTGATACAATTTGTATGTGTATCGGCTGGTTTGCCACACTGATGACATTCGGCTATTATATCTTCGGTAATTCGCTCGCCCAAACGCTCGTCAAATACGAAATTTTTTCCAATAAACTTAGGTTCAATACCTTGTTCTTTACAATCTTTTGCATACTTTATAATACCGCCTTCCAGCTGAAATACTTGATTGAATCCTTTGTGTTTCATATATGCACTGGCTTTTTCACAACGAATACCCCCTGTGCAATACATCAAAATAGGTTTATCTTTATTATCTTTAAATTCTTCGGCTACTTTGGGTAATTGTTCGCGGAATGTATCTACATCCGGCAAAACGGCATTTTGAAAATGTCCAACTTCACTCTCATAATGATTTCTAAAATCTATAATTACGGCATCGGGATGAGCCATCATTTCGTTAAATTCTTTTGCGCCAAGATGCACGCCACAATTTGAAGAGTCAAACGTAGGGTCATCTATTCCATCTGCAACTATTTTATCACGAACCAAAATTTTTAATTTGAAAAAAGACTTACCTTGTTCTACCGCAAAATTTCTTCGAATATTTTTTGTCAATGAAAACATTTGTAAATGCGTATCAAAAACTTCTAGATATTTTTCGGGAACGGAAAGCTGTGCATTAATTCCTTCCTGAGCTAGATAAATTCTTCCTTTCACGCCCATTGCATACCAGGCTCTGTATAGCTCATCGCGAAGGACTTGTGGATTTTCAATAAATTTGTAACGATAAAATGAAATGGTAACAAAAGAATCGGTAGCATTCAATAATTCTTGCTTCAAAATTCTTTTATCTACTTTGTTAGACAGTTGCATGCTGAATACTTTTTTGAGATAAAAAATAAATTAGTGCACAAAAATAACGGTTTTTCTATAAATTAAACGTATATTTTAATTAATTAAATCCTATTTTTGCTACTAAAAATAATCTTATTCATATGAAATTCCTAACCAAGTTTTTGATTTTGACAATATCATTAATTGTCTTTGTATTTTTCTTTCAAGATAATAATGAATATATAGAAGTAAATGCATCTTTAACATCTATCGATTCCTTGAAGCCATTTTTTATTTTTATGATCACACTCATTTTACTCAATACCTTTCTAAAACCCATATTGAAATTAATTTCGATGCCATTGTCTTGTATGACTTTGGGATTGTTTTCATTTGTAATCAATCTCGTTATTGCATTATTAGCCGACGGTATGGTAGATGCGTTCAAATTTCAAAGTATTTCGGTAGCGTTTCTATTTAGTTTGTCATTTATGTTTTTGAATGCATTGATCGATTATTTTTCCAAAGATTAAAAAAAAAGTATTGAAAAGAAAAAAATGTACTATATTTGCACCTCAAATTAATTAATAAAACGAAAGAGTTATGGCATTAACTGCGGAAAGAAAAAAAGAAATATTTGCAGAATTTGGTGGTAGTGAGACAAATACGGGAAACGTAGAAGCACAAGTAGCAATGCTTACAGAGAGAATTACTCAATTGACAGCGCACTTGAAAAATGCAAAAAAAGATAAAAATACTACCTTATCTCTATTGAAAATGGTAGGTAGAAGAAAAAGAATTCTTAGTTATATCATGAAAAATGATATCAACAAATACAGAGAATTGATTAAGAAATTAAATTTACGTAAGTAATTGAAATTCTAAGATAAATTAAAAGCCGATAAATCTTGTATTTGTCGGCTTTTTTTGTAATAAATAAAATATATTAAAGATGAATGTGATTAACAAAAAAATTGTAGGAGACAATGGCCAAGAGATTTTCATAGAAACTGGAAAATTGGCAAAACAAGCGCACGGTAGTGTAACGATTAGACAAAATGACACTATTTTATTGGCAACGGTTGTATCGGACTATAAAGCAGGCGAAAATATCGATTTCTTGCCTTTGACAGTAGATTATAGAGAAAAATTTGCAAGCTCGGGACGTTTTCCAGGTGGATTTTTGAAAAGAGAAGCTAGACCTAGCGATTATGAGATTTTGATTTCTCGATTGATCGACAGAGCTATTAGACCTTTATTTCCTTCTGATTATCACGCTAATACGATGGTAACAGTAACGTTGATAAGTGCTGACGACAAAGTAATGCCCGATACATTGGCTTGTCTTGCGGCTAGTTGCGCGATTATGGTTTCGGATATTCCATTCCAAGGCCCTGTAAGTGAAGTACGTGTAGGAAGAATCAATGGAGAATATGTAATCAATCCAGATCAACAAGATTTGCTTGTAAGCGATATGGATATGATTATAGCGGCTACTGAAAAAGATATTATGATGGTGGAAGGCGAAATGAATGAAATTTCGGAAAAAGAAATGGCAGATGCTATTATTTTTGCTCATAATGCTATCAAAAAACATTGCGCCGTTCAAAAAGAATTGGAAGCAGCAGCAGGCAAAACGGCTAAGAGAGAATATTGCCACGAGGATAGTGACGAAGAATTGTACAATGCTATCAAAACATTTAGCTATGCAAAAGTACAAGATGTAGCACGTTCGGCAAGTTCAAAAGAAGTTCGTTCGGAATCATTTGACAAAATATTGGCAGATTGTTTGGAAACATTGACTGATGAGCAAAAAGAAAAATCATTCTTGATCAAACAATATTACGGAAAAGTTAAAAAAGAAGCGGTTCGTAGAGTCATTTTGGACGATAAAACTCGTTTGGATGGAAGAAAAACCAATGAAGTACGTGATATTTGGAGCGAAGTAAATTATTTGCCTTCTCCACACGGTTCGGCAGTATTTACAAGAGGTGAAACACAGTCGTTGACTACCGTTACATTAGGTACAAAAATGGACGAGCAAAGCATAGACGGCGCAGTATTCCAAGACAGCAAACGTTTTATTTTGCATTATAATTTCCCTTCATTCTCTACTGGAGAAGCATATCCATACAGAGGCGTAGGAAGAAGAGAAGTAGGACACGGAAATTTGGCACAACGTTCTTTGGAAAAAGCGTTACAAGCAGATTTTCCTTATACGAT
>JBIPMU010000056.1:0-7162 GCA_044377205.1 Chitinophagales bacterium
GCATTATATTGATAGCAATCTTCATTATGTCCATTCCAATGGCGAACAACAAAATTTTAATACTTTTCTTGAAAGTATTGCAAAAAATGAAATTGAATACTTTTATTACGAATTTAAAAATTGTAGCTATAAATTATATGGGAAGATAGCTGTAGGGACGGGCGATGTTCTTGTGCGAGGCAAATATAAAGGCACTCCTTTTGAAGTAGAAATTCGTTTTACCAGTATCAATAAAAAAAAGAAACATAATTGGAAGCTAGTCAATTGGCAATCTACCAAAATATAGAATTACTATTAATTAAATTTCGTGTCTTGTAAAATCTTTTAGTCTAATTTATAGACTTAAACTCCAATATCTATAAATAAAATGATAAAAATTACATCGATACTTTATTCTATTTTTTATACTTTTTTCATGTGAAAAAGATTATGTTCATGCTTCAGATCATGAAACAATTACCGTTTTCAAATATATCCTTACTGCTCCAGATGGCAATCAAGCTTCTTATATTTATGAAGATTATTATGGATAGGATGGCAAAGCGGGACGAAAAACCGTATCTATTTTAAAAGCAAATACGAATTATACCGGAAGAATAGAAGTCTTCACAGGAGATTCTGGAAAATTAACACAAATAACAGATGAAATTAAAAGTGAAAGTGTGGATCACGAATTTTTCTATCAGTTTAATACTTCGGGCGCGCCTACAGTTTCAAAAACCGAAGTAGATGTAAATAACAATCCATTGGGGATCAATTCAACGTTTAAGAATGCAAATACAGGGGTACTTCCGCTAACGATTATTTTGCGCCACAAACCTACAAAACCCAATACAGGTATTCAAGCCGCTGGTGGCGATACGGATGTTGAAGTGGTTTTTGAGATGAAAGTGACTCAATAGATTTTATCTATATATTTAATAGAAACAATATATTGCATCAAAATAATATTGCATTGTAAATTTGTGTCAAAATTAAAATATAGCAATATGAAACATGTAATTTTATCATCAATTTTGCTATGCTCATCATGGGCATTTGCACAAGAAAAAAAGGGAGAATGCCCTATGGGACATGGTTCTGCCAATAAAACAGAAACTACCACTCGAAGAGAAGCTGCTATGAAAGCTACCACTAATAAAGATTGGTGGCCAAACAGGCTTAATTTGGATGTTTTAAAACAACATTCCGAAAAGACGAATCCAATGGGAAAAGATTTTGATTATATCAAGGAATTTAAGACGTTAGATTATTTTGCACTAAAAAAAGATATACAACAAGTTTTAACACAATCACAAGATTGGTGGCCAGCGGATTTTGGCAATTACGGACCATTATTTATTCGTATGGCTTGGCACAGTGCGGGTACATACCGTTCTGGCGATGGTCGAGGCGGTACTAGAGCTGGACAGCAACGTTTTGCTCCACAAAATAGTTGGCCAGATAATGGTAATTTAGATAAAGCCAGAAGACTTATGTGGCCTATTAAACAAAAATATGGCTCAAAAATTTCTTGGGCCGATTTGATGATTTTGGCAGGAAATGTATCGTTGGAGTCGATGGGATTTAAGACTTTTGGATTTGCTGCAGGAAGAGCCGACGTATGGGAACCAGAAGATCATATATATTGGGGTTCGGAGAAAAAATGGCTAGACGACAAAAGATATTCAGAAGGTAGAAAACTTGAAAATCCTTTGGCTGCAGTTCAAATGGGTTTGATATATGTAAATCCTGAAGGCCCTAATGGAAATCCTGATCCTGTAGCAGCGGCAAAAGACATTCGCGAAACATTTAAAAGAATGGGAATGAATGATGAAGAAACCGTAGCGTTGATAGCGGGAGGTCATACCTTTGGAAAAACGCACGGCAAAGGACCTGCTTCGCACGTAGGCCCAGAACCCGAAGCTGCTGGTATAGAAGAACAAGGCTTTGGATGGAAAAGTACATATGGTACCGGAAAAGGAAAAGATGCCATTACATCGGGTCTAGAGGTTACATGGACTAAATTTCCAACTCAATTTACGCATGATTTTTTCAAAAGCTTGTTCAAAAACGAATGGGAACTTACCAAGAGTCCTGCAGGAGCACATCAGTGGGTTGCCAAAAATCAAAAACCGATGGTTCCAGATGCTTTTGATACCTCTGTAAAGCATTTGCCAACAATGCTTACAACCGATTTATCTTTGAGATTTGATCCTATATATGAAAAAATCTCTAGAAAATTTATGGATAATCCTGCTTCGTTTGAAGATGCTTTTGCTAGAGCTTGGTTCAAATTGACGCACCGTGATATGGGACCAAAAACCACATACATAGGTCCTGAGTCACCAAAAGAAGATTTGATTTGGCAAGATCCAATTCCTACTTTGAATCATAAATTGGTAGATGCGAATGATATCAAAATTCTAAAAAATCAACTGTTGAATTCAGGATTATCTTTAAGTGAAATGGTTTCTACGGCTTGGGCTTCTGCTTCTACATATAGAAATTCCGATAGAAGAGGTGGTGCCAATGGTGCTCGTATTCGTCTTCAGCCTCAAAGAAATTGGGAGTCAAACAATCCCAAAGTTTTGGATAAAGTGCTAAAAACTTATGAAAAAATTCAAAAAGAATTTAATGATAAGAACAAAGATAAAAAAATCTCAATGGCCGATTTGATTGTATTAGCAGGAAATACTGCAGTAGAAAAGGCAGCTATGAATGCTGGGAATACAATAGAATTGCCTTTTGTAGCGGGTAGAATGGATGCACTCCAAACTCAAACGGATATACAATCTTTCAATTTATTAGAGCCTATGGCAGATGGATTTAGAAATTATCTAAAAACAAAATATACCTTAGCTACCGAACAATTATTAGTGGACAAAGCACAATTATTGACATTGACTGCTCCCGAAATGACTGTTTTAGTTGGTGGAATGAGAGCATTAAATGCTAATTATGACCAATCTAATAAAGGAATTTTTAGCGACAAAAAAGAACAATTGACACAAGACTTTTTTGTGAATCTATTGTCAATGGATACAGAATGGAAAGCGAAAGATGCCGACCAAGAAATATTTATTGGGATAGACCGCAAAACAGGAAAAGACAAATGGACTGCTACTCGTGCCGATTTAATTTTTGGTTCAAATTCTGAGCTGAGAGCCTTAGCTGAAGTATATGCAAGCAGCGATGCAAAAGACAAATTTGTAAAAGATTTTGTAGCTGCTTGGACAAAAGTTATGAATCTTGATCGTTTTGATTTAAAATAAAAGATTATTTTTTTTAAAGTTAGAGAGAAACTTCGGTTTCTCTCTTTTTTTTAATGCAAATTTAATTCTACTCTAAAATATATATAAAATCATACACACAATTTTAAACGTGTTATATCGTTCAATAGATACAAAAAACAAAAATATGAAAAGATTCCTAATCCTTGCACTTAGCTTACTATTATTAACTTCTTGTCAAAAAGAAAAATTTGTGGAAGTACGAAAATTCCAAGACGAAAAATGTGAAATCAAAATTACGGCTGAAAAAGAGTCCAAATTCAGTGGATGGGAAGTAGCAGTATATGTCAAAGCACATGGATTTGAAGACGGTAGCTTGCATTTTGAAATCTTCAATGATAAACTTAAAGATAATATCACTTATAATTGGACTTCGCCCAACGAAGCCATTATTTCGTTTAATCAAACAGACGGTGTGCCTCGAAAATTTTTGCTAAAATCCTCCCCACAAGAGTTGTATTTGGGAGAATTGAAATAATTTTTCCTAATAAAAAGGCTCAAAAATCAATCGGAAACCTATATTTTTGCTAAAGGTAGGATTCTGATAAGCTCCAATACGGTAATAGCTACCTATTCCTAGCCCAAAGATGACGCGTCTAAGTTCAAAACCAACTTCTTGGTATAGCTTTGAAGGAACCTCATATTTCATATTATGCTCGGTCTTGTTATGCATATAGCCCCACAATGCGCTATAGGTGAGCGTAGGATTGAACTGAATTTGTTTAGATACTTTTTGAGAAAAAAGAAATTGTCTCATAAATAATGCTATATGCTTATCCGAATAAAAAGAACCGCTAGGCATAGTCATAAATCCATCATGACTTGCTAGCCCAAAAGATTGTACATTTCTAAAAGCCAATCCCATTCCTTCAAAAGTGTTGAATATTGGCGCGTTGCCAATTATATACCCCGCTTTTGAATGAACCGTAGTAGTACCCAAAATGGATTTGATTCGAGTATGAAAAACGAGGTCTGCACTATAATTGGCATCTAGATTATCTTGTAGTGGAATGTATTGTTTTGCGGTTAAATATAAAAAAGTAGGTTTGTTTTCTATCGTATATTTCCCTTCTGGTGTATTAATCTTCTTAGATTTTGGGTAATAATGGAGCGAAATAGAAGGCGACGCATATTCATATTTATTAGTATTTATCCCAGTAAAAGAATACGGAAACAAAACCTCCTGATGGCTATACTCCATAACCAATGCACCTTCCAAATATCGATTGATATCGCTACTGTAATAGCTATAAATTCTTGTCAATTTTGTATAATTTGAATAAGAAAGTTCATTGAGCTTATAGCTATTGTTTTCAAAAAAATGAGAGAAACGACCCGCTGGCACCACATCATTAGACACATATAGCCCAATTTTTGCATTTTTCCCATAATTCAAAAGATAATTCCCTCCAAATCCATATTTGATAGTTTGGTCTTTGAATCCATAGGCTAGATGGGTTTGTAATTGAAGATTTTTATTAAATAGTTCGTAAGTTTTTAGCTTTATTTGAACTCTATTGCCTTCATAGTCATTAAAATCCGATAATTTAGCAAGGTCAAAGCTGATTTTACCAACTCTGAATTCTCCTTTTCGCAAAGCCAAAAATAGCTTAAGTTTTCGTTCCATATTGTCTTGCTTGAATATAGTATCCAAGGCTACAAAAGTACTTTGCTCTCTTTTTGTAAGGCTATCTTTTCGGAATTTATTGAGCAAAAGTGTAGATTCGGGCGACAACAAATTTCTAGAAATTTCATATTCATTGCCTTTAAATTCATTGTTAGCAAAAGTATGGGGCGAGATAAATTCTCGGGTCGATTGTGTTATTTGTATAGCGGTTTTCAATCCATTGATTTCAAACATATTGCTTACCATCGATAGGTAAAAATTATCGGTATAATATTTACCCTCTTTAATTTTGTAGTTATATTCAAAATAATTTTCTTTGTTGCCTCCTATAAATTTAGTTAGAATCATTTCTGTCGCATCTATCTGAAACGTACCGCTAATTGAACGAGGCGTGCGATATTTTCGTTTGGTATAAAATTGAAAATGATACGTTTTTTGCCCATTGATGAGTGTACTATCTTCCAGCGAAAACATCCATTCGTCTATAGTATTATTTCTAAAAGTACGGGGATAGCGATTTACCTGATGCATCTCCGCCAATATCTCATATATCGGTAGCTTAAAGCCCGACATATTGCTAGACAGCAAAAGCACTTTTTCGCCTTGTTTTGCCGTATGCTTATGTTCAAAAATCCTTTCCCAAACAAAAAAAGTATTATCTTTAATATAATTCTCCAGTTCCGTATCCTTTTCCATTTTCTTAGCTTTGAGCGTGGTGTCTAGCACTATTTTGGGTGTATCCCGCTTAGTACTATCATCTTTTTTGTCTATCACCATTTTTGAATACACTATTTGTCGATACGATTCGAGCATATTTATATGATGTAAATCTTTATTGGCTATCATTCTTTTTACCAATGAAAGTGCATAAGGATCTTGTTCATTTTTGATAAGTACCTCACGCATATTTTTACCCATTTTTCGGGGAAATAAATATACTGTTTTGTTTTCTAGTCCCGTATTTATATACAATTTTTCATGATAATGCCCTTGAATTTCAATATCTTGAGTCGTTTTTGGCAATACCGCTATACCCGCCTGATTAGAAACTCCTAGCTCCAACCCCTTGTAGCTGCATACAATATTAGCAATCGGTTTCTTGGTTTCTTGATCGATAAATTTCACCTCTATTTGTGCATGCATTATCAAGCTATAAATCAAAACATAGATTGTTGAACAAATGCGTTTCATATATTGGGAATTATTAATTTGCAAAAAAAATTGTGGTACAAATATATGTAAATCTATTTACCTTATTCCTTCCAAAAAAACGCTTGGCTTTTATCTTCTTGTATTCTCATTTCTTGATGTTTGGCTAATTTAATTTCATCTTTTAATTTGTTTCGATAATAAAACCCCATGTTTTTAGATAGAATTAAATTATATTCAAATTGTCTTCTCTTTTTCCAAAAAGGTTGATTTTCTTTACATAAAATTAAATATTCAGGATGCTGTGATGTATCTATACCCAATTTCATTTGGATCTTTGAAAATTTGGCATGAAGCGGTACTTTTTGAATACTATCTATATGGTTTTTACATATAAATGGCTTTATACTGAAATCAAAAGTTTTTTTATCCATACTGTCCGCAAATAAAATAAAATTATTTTGGTGCTTAAATCCAAATGCAATCTTTTTTCGCAAATTGAAGAGAATCCAGCCATTTTGTTCACTTGCTTGGTAGATCTGAAATAAATAATTACTTATAAAAATTATTATACATAAGCCAAAAATATATAAACTACTTTTTGTTTTTTGAATCAAAAATTTGACAAATAAATAAACGAAAATCGTCAAAATTAATGTCTGAAATACATTCAGGAATAAATTATCTATAAAAGCAAAGGGAATTTTTTCAAAAAATGAAATAATATAGTTTTGAAGCGAAAGTAGTATATCAATCAACCATCCCAATGCTATTCCTATAAATTTTATTTTTGAAAGAAATAAAAAAATATAACCTGTACAAAGAATTCCAAAAGAAATGGGAACAATAAAAAGATTACTTAACATTCCCAAAAACGAAAATTTATGAAAAAAGAAGATAGAAAGCGGAATGGTAGCAAACCATGCAGCAAAAGAGCCACATGCTATTTCCCATATTTTTATAGCAAACCAATTCTTGAATTCTATTTTTTGAAATATTTTTCGATAAAAAAGCATTATTCCAAATACTGATTGATAAGATAATAAAAATCCAATATCAAAAAGTTGGTTTGAATCGAACAATAAGATGATGGCTGCGGTAAAAAATAATATAT
>JBIPMU010000057.1:0-7065 GCA_044377205.1 Chitinophagales bacterium
TAAAGTTATAGGTATCAATTTATTAACCCTTATCGTTTGTTTTATTACTACATTTGTCCCTCTATTATTTATTACTAAGATATCTCCAGTAAAAATTGCGGAGTATAAATAACATTTTATGAAGAAAAAAGATATTTTATTTGGTCGAAATTCTATTATTGAGTCCATCAATAGCGGTCAGAATATAGAACAAGTATATGTAGCTAAAAATGCACATGGCGAAGAAATTCAGAAGATTTTTGCAATTTGTGCTGAAAAAAATATACCTGTAAGAAAGGTTCCTATAGAGAAAATAAATTATGTTTTATATCCTTTTTATAAAGATAGTAAGATAAGCCATCAAGGCGTTATTGCTTTTATATCGGATTATGAATATGCCAAAATAGAAGATATTTATTTCCAAAAATTGGATGACGGAAAGCATTGTACATTTATCTTTTTAGATAATTTGACTGATGTTCGAAATTTTGGAGCGATAGCTCGTAGCGCCCTTTGTTTTAATATTGATGCAATATTAATACCTAATAAAAATTCAGTAACCGTAACTGCAGATGCTATCAAAACCAGTGCAGGCGCTTTATCCCAATTGCCCATTTGTAGAATAGATAATACTATTGAACAATTGGAATATTTTATCGATTGTGGTTTTCAAATCGTAGGTGCTACCGAAAAATCAAATCAAAGCTATCGTGAAATTGATTGGACACTGCCAAGTATTTTAGTATTGGGAAGTGAGGGTAGAGGTATTAGCTACAATGTTATTGAAAAATTGACACACAAAGTTACTATCCCTATGGATAAAACGGCATTTGATTCGCTAAATGTATCGGTTTCAGCAGGTATTATTCTCAGTGAAATTTTTGTTCAGAATTCATAGTTTATTCTATCTATTCAAATCCCATAAAGCCCCGTTTAAAATCATTGCAAAACTGACCCATATTATATATGGAATTTGAAGAAGAGTGGCTTTTTTATCAAATTTGGTATAATAATATATTTTGTATATAATTAAGATCCACAAGAGAAATATATTTATAAATGCTAAATCAATTGCATGAAAACGAAATAGAATAATAGAAAATGTAAAGCATAAAAACTGTTCAATGCTAAAAATTATATTCCATCTTAAAATAGATTTTGGGGCATTTTTTGTAATGAGATAAAAAGAATATCCAATACATACATATAAAAACGACCAAACCGGTCCGAAAATCCAATTAGGAGGTGAAAAACTAGGTTTCACAATTGTAAGATACCATGTGTCAACTCCAGAAATAGAAAGCCAACTTGATAGCATACCTACAACAAAAGGTATCAAAATACATGTAAAAAGTCTCATTTTTTTTCTTTTTATTAAATGCCTCTTCGTTTTACTTCCTTCCTCAAAAGGGTATATTCTCGTGAAGATTGTCCTTCCATAGACGTATTCTCTTGCGAACGTCTAATCAAATAAGGAATTACTTCTTTTATAGGACCAAAAGGCAAATATTTGGCCATTTTTATACCTTCTTTTCCCATATTGTATGTGATATTATCGCTCATTCCAAATAATTGTGAACTACATACGTGTTTGTGATTCAATGGAATGCCTTTATTTTTCAATCCTTCTAAAAACAATAGATTCGATTTTTCATTATGTGATGCACAGCAAATAGAAACTTTTTCTATATTTTCTATGCACAACGCTACCGCTTTGTCAAAATCGAAATCTGTTTCTTCTTTTGATTTGTGAATAGGCGACGGAACACCATGCTGGCTGGCGTGTTCATTTTCTTTTTCTACATAAGCACCACGTACCAGTTTTGCGCCTAATATGTATCCTTTTTCATTAGCTGTTTCTATACTTTTATGCAAATATGCTAATTTGTCATTACGGTACATTTGAAATGTATTAAATACGATCGCTTCCTGTTGGTTGTATTTTATCATCATTTTGTCTACCAGAGCATCAATACTGTCTTGAAACCAACTTTCTTCTGCATCTACATAGAGCTGAACATTTGATTTTACGGCTTCTTGACACAATGTATCGATATAATACTTCGCTTGCTCGTATTCCGAACGTTCTTCATCACTCAGCGTTTCACCTTTTTGGAGCTTAATCCAAATATCTATCTTTGCAAATCCTGTAAATTTGATACAAACCGCTCTAATACTTTGATTTTCTTTAGCAAATTGGATGGCTTCAAGGGTATTTTCAAAGGTAAATAAATATGATTTGGCGTCTTCAAGTCCCTCTACGCTATAATTGAGTAGCGTTTCTATTTGATTTTTTTCAAGATTTTTAATCACTTTTAGTGATTTTTCAAGCGATTCACCGCCACAAAATTGTTCATAAATTGTATTTCTAATAATTCCATAAATAGGAAAATGCAATTTGAGCATCAAATTGATAGTTTGATTCCCCATTTTTACCAAAAAAGGATTATTCATCATTTTGAATAAATAATACGCTTTTTTGAGTTCACTATTGGTTTTGTAGCTATAGGCTACTTCCGTGTTTTCAAATATTGAGTGGGGTAGAGGGTCTGGGTTCATGATATTTATGTTTAATTTTTATCCTAATTTTGTACGTTTTCTCAAAAATGTGTCCAATATAATATGATATTCCTTGTCTATATCTACTTCTATAAAATCTATACCCAAATGTATACACTTGGTTTTGACAAAGTCCATTTTCGATGACATAGCCGATTGATACTTCGATTGAAGCTGATTAGATGCCAATTTAATCGATTCGCCCGATTCAATATCAACATATTCTATAGGTTTATTTTCAAATTCAAAATCCACTTCTTCTTTATGTTTCATTACATTAAAAAGAATCACTTCATTTTTTTTGAATGACAAATGCTGTATAGCCTTAATAAAACGCTCCTCAAAAGCTGTATCTTGCGACTGGAAGGACTCAAATAAATCAGTAAATATAATCACCAACGAACGTTTGTTTATACTCGCTGCTATTTTATTGAGGCTATCGCAGATATTTGAAGTTTGCTGTTGTGGTTGCTGATTGTTCAAATATTGACTCAAAATCGCATAAATTTGTTGTTTGTTTTTTTCGCTTAATTTGGCATCTACTTGCTGGAGAATATCACTAGAAAAAGTAGTCAATCCAAAGGCGTCTCGCTGTTTTTTGAGCAATCGTATAAGGCTTGCAATAGCTACTGTAGAAAATTCCAACTTGTTCTTAGCAGCATTTTTTGGGAAAAACATCGAATGCGATACATCTAGTACCAAATGGCATTTGAGGTTGGTTTCTTCATCAAATTTTTTGACAAACAATTTATCCGTTCGTGCAAATACTTTCTGGTCTATTGACTTTAAAGGATCGCCCGTATTGTAGAGTCTATGCTCCCGAAACTCAGCCGAGAACCCGTGAAACGGACTTTTGTGTAAGCCCATTAAATAGCCTTCCACTATCTTTCGAGCCAGCAAATCCAATTGATCTATGGAATGAATTTCTTTTTGAGCAATCATTGATTGGTTTCTATGCGATTTTATAAAATATTCGCAAAGCAAAGTTAACTAAAAAAAAATAAAGAGGGAATCCTAATAACTTTTACAAAAGAATCATTTTGTAAATAAAACCATAAAAAATAAGCTAAAACCAAACGTTTGTTTTATATTTGCACTTACTTTTAACATAATTTTATATAAAAATAACGTGGCTAAGCAGAAAGTAGATGCAAATATTATCATTAATCAATCGATAAAGTTATTTAGGCAGAAAACCTATCACAATATCTCAATGGCTGATATAGCAGAGTCATGTGGATTACTAAAAGGAAGTTTGTATCATCATTTTAATAGTAAAGAAGCCTTGATGATCAAAGTAATAGAAACTATCCATACTTTTTTTAATCAAGAAGTTTTTAGTATAGCTTATTTGGAAGATTTGAGTTCTTCGGAGAAAATGAATCGTATTTTCAAGGCTACTGAAAAAGTATTTGTAAATAAAAATACAGGCAAAATGTACGGCAATATGGGTGTAGAAAGTGCCATGGTTGTAGAAGAATTTACACCTTTGCTTCAAGCTTTTTTCAATGATTTTTTTAAGGCATTTAAAAAGTTATATAGTGAAAAATATGATGAAAAAGTAGCCGAAGAATTGGCCGAGCGCAGTGTGGCAGAGATAGAAGGGAGTATAATGATTTCAAGAATTTATGACGATACTACCTATATTTACAATACTTTTAAAAGATTAAAACAACGATTAGACAATAATAAAATATAATATATGAACGCTTTGCAGTGTATTTCTCCAATTGATGGCCGTTATGCCTCACAAACCGAATCTTTGTCGCATTATTTTTCAGAATTTGCATTGATTCAAACTCGAATAGAAATAGAAATAGAGTATTTGATAGCGCTCAATACTATGAATATCAATGGTTTTCAGACTTTTAAAACCGAAGAGATAGAAAAATTACGTACTATTTATAAAAACTTTCAAGTAGTGGATGCCGAAAAAGTAAAAGCTATTGAAAAAATTACAAATCATGACGTAAAAGCTGTGGAATATTTTATCAAAGAACAATGTAATGCAATGCAGTTGCAGTTCAATTTTGAATATATTCATTTTGGATTGACGTCTCAGGATATTAATAATACGTCGTTTCCATTGATGTTTAAGCGTTTTCTGGAGCAGGAATTTATCCCAAAGATAGAAAATCTTATGAATAAATTGGAACTGCGAAGTCAAGAATGGAAACAAGTGCCTTTGATAGCCAAAACCCATGGACAGCCTGCTACGCCTACTACATTGGGCAAAGAGTTTTATGTATTTTATCATCGATTAAATTTGCAAATCAAAAATTTGAAAGACGCTATTCATTATGCAAAATTTGGCGGTGCTACAGGTAATTTGAATGCACATAAAGTTACGTTTTCAAAATTGGATTGGGTAGCATTTGCTAATGAATTCGTGGCTTCGTTAGGGCTTAAACGTCAGCAAGTTACTACCCAAATAGAGCATTATGACGGAATGGCTGCTATCATGGACAACTCTAAGCGTATACAAAATATATTAATAGATTTGGCACGTGATGTATGGAGTTATATTTCATTTGATTTTTTTAAACAAAAAATTAAAGAAAATGAAGTGGGAAGTAGTGCGATGCCTCATAAAGTGAATCCAATAGATTTTGAAAATGCAGAAGGAAATTTGATGTATTCAAATGCTATTTTGGAGTTTTTGAGTAGTAAATTACCTATATCTCGTTTGCAACGCGATTTGACAGATAGTACTGTATTGAGAAATATTGGTGTACCATATGCTCACGGAATGATTGCGCTTAATTCTTTGGAAAAAGGAATGGACAAATTACTCATTAATGAAGAGAAAATTACGGCTGATATATACAATAATTGGCTGGTGATAGCAGAAGGGATTCAGAATGTATTGAGAAGAGAAGGAATTGAGAAACCTTATGAATTATTGAAAGAATTTACACGCAAAAATCATAAACCATCTCCCGAGGATTTTGAGAATTTTATTGAAGAATTGCCAGTAAATAATACAATTAAAGAGGAGTTGAAATTGATAACGCCTTTTAATTATATTGGCTATGCAAATGAAATGTTTTAATATTTTTGTAATAATAAATATTATGTTAATTCAATAAAGTATTTAGTGAAAAATACACGTTTTCAGTTTTATATTCTATTATTTGGCATAGCGGTTTCGCTAATCAAATTTTTTGTGTATTTCCATTCTATGTCTAATGCTATACTTGCTGATGCGCTAGAAAGTATGGTGAATATTATAGCAGGTGGGTTTACATTATTTAGTTTGTATTTAGCTTCAAAACCTGCCGATGTTTTGCATCCTTATGGCCATGGAAAAGTGGAGTTTTTAGCAGCTGGATTTGAAGGCAGTATGTTATTGGGGGTAGGGGTGTATAGTATTTTTAAAGTAATCCAAAGTTATTATATTCCTCATAATTTGGATATAGATAGCATTGATTTAGCTATAATATTATTGTTAGGCATTTTCAATTATGGGCTAGGAGTTTGGTCACATAAAAAAGGAGAAATATCTAATTCTCCTGCACTTAAAGGAAGTGCTGTTCACCTCAAAAGTGATGGTTATATTTCATTTGGAATTATTTTAGGCTTATTATTTGTATATTTATTTCATTGGAAATGGGTAGATAATGCAGTGGCTATTATTGTGAGCTTAGCATTAATTTATAATGGTTATAAGGTTATAAAAGATTCTATTGAAGGGATATTGGACAAAGCGGATACAAATATTTTAGAAGAAGTGGTTCAATATTTGGGTAAAAATAGAAAAGCCAATTGGATTGATATTCATAATTTGCGAATTATCAAGTATGGAAGTAATTTTCATTTAGATGCACATATGACTTTGCCTTGGTATTTCACCAATAGACAAGTTCATGATGAAATGAAAGAAGTACACAGCCTTATCAATACGCATTTCAATAAAGAAGTTGAGATTTTTATTCATCCAGATCCATGCGAAACCTATTGCTGTCAAGTATGTACTATTGATTGCTCCGAAAGACAATCTCCATTTCTAAAAAAAGAAGAATGGACGCTGGATAATGTGCTGAAAAATGAGAAACATAAAATTTTAAAATAGTTTCTAAATTATAGTTTAAAGGCGTATTGATACGTATAGGGTCTATTTGGATAAAAGCCTTCCATTACTATAGTTCCTTTTTCTATATCAGATAAAATTTGTTTAAAATCCTCTTCGCTATTTACAAATTTATTCCCAATTTGAAGGATAATAAACCCTTCTTTTAAATCGGTACTTTGTTGTATAATACCATTATTAATTTTAACAACTTTTAGGCCATTATTGACTCTAAAGCGAGCTTTTTCTTGGGCTGAAAGTGTTACTACTTCTATCCCAATTTTGGACATCACATTTTGATCTACTTTTACAATTTCGGTTTTATTTTCTTTGTTTTTGAGAATGGTAGAAACCGTATTACTTATTCCTTTTCTATAATAAGTAATTAGAATTTTATCACCTGGGCTGTATTTTGATATTTGTTCCAAAAGTTCAGGGCTAGAATGTACTTCTACCTC
>JBIPMU010000058.1:0-7052 GCA_044377205.1 Chitinophagales bacterium
TGGGGTATTGGGATGAATCATTTTATGGAAATAGCAAAAATGAGAGCGGGAAGAGTACTTTGGGCAGAGATTGTAAACAAATTCAATCCAAAAAATCAAAAATCATTAGCGCTAAGAGCCCATTGTCAAACCAGTGGATGGAGCCTTACCGAACAGGATCCATACAATAATATAGCGCGAACATGCATTGAAGGACTTTCCGCTGCTTTTGGAGGCACTCAAAGTTTGCATACCAATGCCTTGGATGAAGCCATAGCATTACCTACCGATTTTTCAGCAGCCATAGCGCGTGAAACTCAAATTCACCTACAAAAAAATATAAATATAACCAATGCCATAGACCCATGGGCTGGAAGCTATTATATAGAAACTCTTACGGAAAAATTGATTGAAAAAGCACGAATTTTAATTGAAGAAATTGAAACCTATGGGGGGATGACCGCTGCTATTGAAAATGGAATTCCTAAAATGAGAATTGAGGAAAGTGCAGCAAAAAAACAAGCGAAAATAGATAGTGGTATTGATACTATAGTGGGCGTTAATAAATATTTGACAAATGAAATTTCTGATATAGAAGTACTTTCTATAAATAATTTTGAAGTATTAGAAGCTCAAAAAGCACGTTTAAATCAAATCAAAACAATACGTAATCAAGAAAAAGTAAATGCAGCATTAGCAAAAATAAAACTTGCAGCAAGTAATAAAAACGAAAATATTCTTGAATGTGCGATAGAAGCCGCTCGAAACAGAGCTACATTAGGTGAAATTTCAATGGCTATAGAAGAAGTATTTGGTAGATATACTGCAACAAATCGATTAGTAACAGGCGTATTTAATAAAGAAATGCAAGAAAATATTTTATTTAAAAAGGCTCAAAAAATGAGCAATGATTTTGCGGAGAAACAAGGAAGAAGACCCCGTATAATGGTAGCCAAAATGGGGCAAGATGGCCATGATAGAGGCGCAAAAGTTATTGCTACCGCATTTGCCGACCTAGGTTTTGATGTAGATATTAGTCCTTTATTTCAAACGCCTGAAGAAGTTGCAAAACAAGCGATTGAGAATGATGTACATTTCTTAGGAATATCATCATTAGCAGGAGGTCATAAATCTTTAATTGCAAAACTCATTGAAGAATTAACAAAATATGAAAAAGATGATATCATAATAATTGCGGGTGGTGTAATTCCTCAAAAAGATTATGAAGATTTATATAATGTAGGGGTAAAACATATTTTTGGACCTGGAAGCATAATAGCAGAGAGCGCTATAGAAATATTATCAAATTTTAAATAATTTTCTACTCCAAAAACCGCCAATTTAAGCGCAAATAAAATGCAGAAGGCGATATTGGATAATATGTTGCATGATAAAATCCTTTATTGGTAAGTGAAGTTAAAAGATTTTCGTATGTAAAACTTAATAAAACATTTGATATTTTTAGCGTAGCAAACAAATCTAAAATTGGAAAAAAATCATTTTTTGTTGGATTTTTAAGATTGGTCGATTGCATTAGCAGTGGATTATATTCAAATACGTTATAATTAGTATTTAACGTAATGTTTGTTCCAATAAAATAATTGAGATTTTTCTTAAAAGCACTGTTTTTAAGCGCAAAAGTTGCTTTATACCATAATTTTTGATAAAAACTATTTTGATAAATTAGCAAATGATTGGTATATAATGATTTGTAGCTTATTTCTTTTTCCATTTTTAACTGAAAAATTGAATTCTGTTCTTGAACAGGAAGCGCATTTTCATCAAAAAATAAAAAATTTGATATATTAAAATACTGTAATTCTAACCTACCTTTCCATTTTTCACTAGAAATGACTCCCGATAAACTCAGCGTCTTTTGATTTTGGAAATTATAATTTGTCACTAAATTATTGGTATACATATAATTGTAAAAATATCCAGGTCTTTGTGAAGCAAAACTTCCTTTAAAAGCTATTTTAGTATCAAATACATTCTTTGACAATTCTGATTCTATAAAAAAATCATTTTTTGAATATCCAGTAAATGGTTTATATATAGAATTATTAAGTGAAACACCAAGCGGAAAATTAAAATCGGCAGAACCACCTAGTGCAGTGGTTAAAAATTTATCATTTTGTGAAGTTAACTCATTTGCTCCACGGTCTATGCTATTCCATTCAGTTTGAAGATAGGATTGAATACGCACATATTCTTTTTTCCCTTTAAAAAAATTGTAATTCAAACTAAATTGATTAGAAATTTTGTTATTTCTATAATATGTTTCCAAAACAGTAAGCGAATCAATGGGCATATAGTTTCCATAATATGCTTTTTTTGCTTTTTCATCTCTAAAAGAAAGAATTTCTTTTGAATAGCTTATTTCATTTTCTATATAAAAACTTGAATAAATAGGCTTTGGTAGGCTTTTTAGCTTTGTTATAGAATCCTTTATTTCAGGTGCATTGGCTATAAGCAATCGGTTTCGAAGGCTTATTTTATAGTCTTTTTGCTTATTGATTGCATTACCAAGATTTATCTCTTGAAAAGACCAATTGGATGGACTGAAAATATTGATAATATCTTGCTGATATCCCCCATTTTCTTTTATAGAAGCATCATTGTAATAAAATTCAAGATTGGTGCGAAGCCTTTTCGATTGATTGACGATATTGAAGTAAATATTATTTTGGGCTACTGGATTATTTTGATAAAAACCTTTGTTGTTTTGCTTTTTTATCCCTGCTCCGATGGTAGTTCTTTTACTTAAATTTTGACTTAGCATACCTTTGAAGCATTCTGTTCCATAACCAAAAAACGTAAAATCAAGTTCACTCAATGGTTTATTTGCAATAAAATAAGGAATAGAAGATGCTTGATATTTATAATCCTCCAATGCAGAAAGTCCGGAGGAAACATTTCTTCTAAAATCATTTCTGTAAGCAATAGGCAATAATTGACTACCTACGGTTCCCAAAAGCAAGGATTCGTTGAGTGTCCCTTGAAAAGGATTAATATAGTGATTGTTTTCTATAGATTGTGTATTTGCAAAATGCTTGTCAATAGCAGTACTATAATATTTAAAACTTTCAAATGGCACAAGATTTGAGCTATCTTTTTTGAGTTTTAGCTGCGCAAATGTTTCCAGATTGCCCCAAGACAATATAAATATTAAAAAAAAATGAAAAGAAAGATTATTATTAAGCATTAATTATTTGAAATAATATACTTAACAATATCGGTAACTTTTGGCTCTGCTTTGGCAGATTTTTCCAAAACTTCATCATGACTGATTTCTTTCATCTTGTCAAATGGGAACCCACAATCTGCTATAATTGAAGCCCCAAAAACCTTCATTCTCATGTGATTGGCCACAATTACTTCGGGTACAGTGCTCATCCCTACTGCATCGCCTCCCATTCTATTATAAAATTGATATTCGGATGGTGTCTCAAATGTTGGGCCTTGTACACCAACATAAACTCCACTTTCCACTCTATATTGCTTTGATTTTCCATACGTTACAGCTTTTTCTACCCAATCTAAATGATAGGGATACATCATATCGGGAAATCTAGGGCCAATGCGCTCGTCATTTGGACCGCGCAAAGGATGTTCGGGTTGCATATTGATATGATCGCGAATAATTACAATATCGCCAACTTCTTGATTGGGATTTAATCCACCTGCCGCATTGGTAACGATTAATTTTTCTATACCTAAAAACTTAAACACACGAATAGGAAATGTTACTTGTAGCGGCGAATATCCTTCATAATAATGAAAACGTCCACTTTGACAAATAATCGTTTTTCCATTAATTTTACCAATAATTAATTTGCCCGAATGCCCTTTCACTGTTGATAAGGGGAAATGAGGTAAATCTTTATATTCAAAGGTTTTAATTACTTCAATTTCTTTTTCAAAATTGGATAATCCTGAACCTAATACTACTGCAAAATCAATAGTTTCTATATATTTTGAGCGAACAAACGCTACGCATTCTTGAATCTTTTCGTATAATTGCATGTGAGAATATTTTTAATTTAATCTAACAGATTGAATTTCATCCTGTTCTACTACGACTTCTATATGCTCTAAGAATGTAGTATTCAAAGAAACACCTACATAATCTGCTGAAATTGGATATTTCTTATATTTGCGCTCTATCAACACCAACGTTTGTAATTGATTGATCTTCAAATGCAAAAAAGGCTTAAGTGCATAAAAAAGCGTTCGCCCGGAATTGATGACATCATCTACCAATACAATGTTCTTATTTTGATAATATTCGATATTTTGGGTCATGTGAATAGGCGAAGACTCAGGATTATTTTTATCAATTTTGATATCGGAAAGCGTAACTTGAATAGACGGAGCTATGCGTTGCAAATGTTTATATATTTCACTCGCTAAAATATAACCGCTTCTCTCCACACCTACAATTTCAAGAGATTGATGAGAAATATACTCTTCCGCCAATTGATACGCCATGCGTTCAATCAAAAAATTAATTTTTTGTTTGTGAATAATTTCAGACATCCAATTTATTTTTTTAGTTCATTAAATCTATTCGAAAAAGCGATTTTTTGCCTTTGAATAATTGAATAAGCAAAAATACAACAATGATTTTAGGCATGTACTTTTTTTTTGGATGAATTTGATGTTTTTATCCTAAATTTGCAAGCATAATAAGCATTAAATTAGGTTTAGTTTAAAATGCTAAATAGAAGTATAAAAAGAAAATTATAAAAATATTTAAGATCTATATATGTCTCGCAAACTGTTATTAAAAAACGCACACATTGAAGGAATCAATACGTATGAAGTATATCGCAAAAATGGAGGATATGCATCTGTAGAGAAAGCTTTTAAAATGACTCCTGACGAAATTGTTGCTGAAGTACAAAAATCGGGTTTGAGAGGACGTGGAGGTGCTGGATTCCCTACAGGTATGAAGTGGAGCTTTTTGGCAAAACCCGAAGGCGTACCTAGATACCTAGTATGCAATGCTGATGAAAGTGAGCCGGGAACCTTCAAGGATCGTTTTATTATGGAAAAAATTCCTCACTTATTAATTGAAGGAATGATTTGTTCTTGTTTTGCATTAGGAGCCAATACGGGACATATTTTTATTCGAGGTGAATATATGTGGGTAGTTTTTATTCTTGAAAAAGCAATAGCGGAAGCAAAAGCAAATGGCTGGTTGGGTAAAAATATTCAAGGTAGCGGTTTTGATTTAGAATTGTACGTAACGCCAGGCGCAGGGGCTTATATTTGTGGAGAAGAAACAGCCCTTTTGGAAGCTTTGGAAGGAAAACGAGGCAATCCTCGTATGAAACCACCTTTTCCAGCGGTAAAAGGATTGTATCAATCGCCAACAGTTGTAAATAATGTAGAAACGATAGCTGCGGTAGTGCCTATTATAGAAATGACAGGTGATGAATATGCCAAAATTGGAATTGGAAAAAGTACAGGAACCAAATTGATTTCAGCTTCGGGAAACATCAATAATCCAGGTATTTATGAAATAGAACTAGGGCTTCCGATGGAAGAATTTATTTATTCTGATGAATATCTTGGAGGTGTAAAAGGTGGCAAACAAATGAAAGCTTGTATTCCAGGCGGTAGTTCTATGCCTATTTTACCTGCAAATTTGGTATGTAAAACAGCCAAAGGCGAAGCGCGTCTTATGAGTTATGAAAGTTTAAATGATGGCGGATTTGAATCGGGAACAATGATGGGCTCTGGTGGGTTCATGCTTTTTGACGAAGACCAATGTATTGTTAGAAATACTTGGACGCTAAGCCGTTTCTATCATCATGAAAGCTGTGGTCAATGTAGCCCATGTAGAGAAGGAACAGGATGGTTGGAAAAAGTATTGCACAAATTAGAATTTGGTCATGGAACAATGGAAGATATCGATTTATTATGGAGTATCCAAAAATCTATTGACGGAAATACCATTTGTCCATTAGGAGAGGCTGCTGCATGGCCAGTAGCTGCTGCATTGCGTCATTTTAGAGATGAGTTTGAATGGCATGTGAAAAATCCTCAATTGAGCCAAACTCAAAACTACGGATTGGCTAATTACTCAGTGCCTAGAGAGATCCCAGTGGCTGAAACAGCAAACTAAATTAATATATTAATTATTAGATAATCCAACTCTTATTTCTTTTTATTAGCAAAATTAATAAAAAGCACAATGTAGCTAATATAAAACAAAGATTGGAAACAAACTAGTATTTTTCCAAGCATTGAAATAGGATAAAAATCACCCAAGCCTATTGTGGAAGTAAATACAAAACTAATATATATCGCATCCATAAAATGAGATAGTTCTTGATTGAAATAATTTCCTATATAATGGATATAAGCAAAGGTAAAAACTACTTCAAGGTAATTAAAAAAAACTAAAATATTCGTTCGTTTGAATCCACTTTGGCTGATTGTATGATCCGATGCAAAAATTTGAATAGGTATATATAAAATAGTTTCTAGCATAAGATATATTGAAATTCCAAGCCAATAAGGATTATATAGTTGATTTGAAATAAGAAGTAAAAAAGGTAAAAATGTTTTAAGAATTACAAAAAAATCTATAGCAATTACTTTTGCCCCATAACCGTATTTCTCAAAAAAATGCTTAATATACAAACCTGGAAACATGAAAGGTGCAATTGCAAGTAATAATCTAACTATTCTTTCTATTCCTGCATCTTCAAAGCTTTCATTATTCCAAATAGATTTTAAATTCTTGATTTGAAATGGTATAGAATGTCTTTGCTTATGATTACCCGATTCATTTTTTCCCATGAACAACTTGGATACAATTCTTTTCATAAATTTTAATTAACTAAAATTACTTGAATATATTTTTATTATATCTTGAAAAAATATCAACTTTATTAATCTTTAACTAATGTAAAAAAGATTCTTATAGATCATAAATAATAATAATTTTTACATTTTTTCAGGTGATTTAATTCCAAGTAAATGCAATGATTTTTTTATAAAGAAATTTGAAGCATACGTCAAATACAATCTAAAATGCTTAACATCTTTATCTTCTATAT